>JASLIE010000048.1 GCA_030152985.1 Bacillaceae bacterium | reverse complement strand
TAAGTTTGTCTTTCGGGTCAATGATTATTATCTAGGTTTAATTGACTGGGAAGATCCACAGGACCCGATTCGTAAGCTCGTCATTCCAAATGAAAATGAATTAAATGATTATGGCAGATGGGATGCATCTGATGAAGACACGAATTATGTAGTTCCAGGCTGTCAGCATAAGTACAAAACAACAGCCTTACTCATTTGTTCCGAAGTCTGTGGTGCATACTGCCGTTACTGTTTCCGTAAACGTTTATTTAGAAATGATGTCAAAGAAGCGCTCGTTGATGTTGAACCTGGTTTAAAATACATTAGTGAACATCCTGAGATTAATAACGTTTTACTCACAGGTGGTGATCCTTTAATTTTAGCTGCACGGCGACTTGATATGATTTTTGAACGTTTGAGAGAAATTGACCACGTGAAAATTATTCGAATTGGTTCTAAATTACCCGCCTTTAATCCAATGCGTATTTATGAAGACAAGGAGTTACTTGAGGTCATTAAGAAACATTCTACACCAGAAAAGCGAATTTATATTATGGCACATATTAATCACCCACGTGAAATTACACCTGAAGCATACAAAGCTTTTCAAGCCTTACATGATGCTGGAGCAATCGTCGTCAACCAAACGCCTGTTTTAAAAGGAATTAATGACGATCCAAATGTATTAGCTGAGCTGCTTGATAAACTCTCATGGGCTGGTGTTACCCCTTATTACTTCTTTATTAACAGACCTGTTAGAGGAAATGAAGACTTTGTCTTATCTTTAAAAGAAGCCTATGATCTTGTTGAAGCTGCTAAAGCAAAGACATCAGGACTCGGAAAACGAGTTCGTCTTTCAATGAGTCATACTGCTGGAAAAGTTGAAATTCTTGCGATTGAAGATGGGAAAGCTTATCTAAAATTCCATCAATCACGTGACAATGAATATGGTAAGTTCATGATACTTGACTGTCCAGACCATGCCGCTTGGTTTGATGACTTACCAGGAAATGAAGCTTACTGGGAACAACCTAAAAAACGTACAGATGAAGTTGTTTCTGTCAATGAAATGACTGATATGCCACAACAGAGAAAAAGAAGAAGATAGTCATAGTCAAAGGCAGTAAATTATTAAACTTAATAATTTACTGCCTTTTGTTTGATTAATGTTGCACATGTTCGATCGCTTGATACAGGATTTGAATCACATGCTCATCTGCAATTTTATAATAAATGACACGACCTTCTCTTCTTGATGTGACTAAATTTTTGTCGCGAAGTACTCTTAATTGATGCGAAACATTCGATTGACTCAAACTAAGTGCTTCAACAATTTGGTTCACAGCATGTTCTTTTTCACAAATTAAATTCAAAATCTTAACACGCGTTGGGTCACTTAAGGCTTTAAATAACTCTGTCACTGTTTGCAAGCTTTCATGGCTAATCTCATCTAGGTAACATTCTTTCAACACGCTTCCTCCTTTAATGATGGTGATGACCGTGTGAATTTGATAAATCTACTTCATGTGTACATAAAACTTGCTCACCGTGCTGATGTCTTGCTTCAAATTGAAGTGTGATATGTTGAATATCTAAATGTTCAATTTCTTTAGTAATGTCTTCTCTTAATTGGTCAACTTCAAAAACTTTCATCTCCTCGTCTACTACAAGATGCGCAGTTAAAGCATGGAAATTACTCGTAATTGTCCACACATGTAAATCATGTATATTATTTATCTTCTCATGACCTTCAATTAACTGAATGACTTCATCTAAATTAATATGTTCAGGTGTACTTTCCATTAAAATCGAAAGTGAGGACTTAGAAACCTTATAACCACTTCGTAAAACTAAAATCGCAACTAAAACACTTGCTAATGGATCGGCCCAAGCCCAACCAAAAAAGATAATCGAAAGCGCAGCAATAATTGCCCCAACTGATCCAAGCATGTCGCTAATCACATGTAAATAGGCACCACGCATATTTAGATTGTTTTCAGTATCTGCATTCCGGTGCATAATAAATGCGACGAGTATATTCACAAATAAACCAATCACACTAATAACTAACATGCCGGTTGTAGCGACCTCCGGAGGATTTGAGAAACGCTTAATTGCCTCATAGAAGATATAGAGTGATACAGCAAGTAAAGTAAAGCCATTTAAAGTCGCAGCTAAAATTTCAAATCGTTTATAACCAAATGTTTTAGCCTGCGTGGCCTTTCTTTCTGCGAATACAAAGGCTAATAAAGCAATTCCTAAGGCAATCGAATCTGATAGCATATGTCCTGCATCTGATAAAAGTGCTAAACTATTTGTTAAAATTCCACCAATAACCTCAACAACCATATAACTTGTAATAATAAGGAAAGATATGAGTAATGTTCGTTTATTATTCATCTTGACCTCCTCTTAGCCTCATTCATTCGCTTATATATGAATATATGTTCATATATTAATTTAACATTTTTTTATTAGCATGTCAATCCGTTTTTTATTGCTCTTTTTAGGTATAATAGATTTATCACTCATTTTAAAGGAGCTAAACAATGTCCAAAGTTGATAAATATAAACAAATTATGATGCAACTCGATGCGCTTATTTCTGACGAAGCTGATATCACAGCGAACTTAGCTAATACATCTGCCTTGCTAAATCAATATTTACCTGAAATTAATTGGGTTGGATTTTATTTATGGAAGGAAACAGAACTCGTACTTGGACCTTTTCAAGGATTGCCAGCTTGTATTCGCATTCAAGCAAATAAGGGCGTCTGCGGAACTGCCTATGCTAAACAAGAAACAATTCGTGTTGATAATGTCGATCTTTTTCCAGGACATATCGTATGTGATGCAAAAAGTAAGTCTGAAATCGTTATTCCACTTAAAACAAATGGCTCTGTTTACGGCGTCTTAGATATCGATAGTCCTATTTTAAATCGCTTTGATGCAACAGATCAAACTTATTTAGAAGAGATTGTTGCTCGACTTATGCAACAAATTGAAGTTTATATTTAAAAAACAGGCTTGTTCAAATAGAACAAGCCTGTTTTAAATAAATAAACGAATTAACCCCATTGAAATAACACCAATAATCACAGTTAGAGAGAGGCTTTTTGTCCAAATAGCGATTAAAACTGTTGGAATTAATGCAAAAAAGATTGACCAATCAACCCCTACCCCTTGTTCTGTTTGAACAAATAAATTACTGAACACTAAGGCACTTAGTATACTAATTGGCACATACTTTAAAAAGCGCATGACAACATCTGGTAAAGCTACTTTTCGAACAAAAATAAATGGTGTGATTCGCGGAATCCAGGTGACAATTGCTGCACCAATAATAATCCAAAATAAATTCATATCTAAAGTCATTTTTCAGTCACCACCCCTACCGCAGAGACAATTAATGTGGTCAGTAAGACAGCTAAATGAACAGATATTAAATGCATTAATAGATAAATCACAAGCAAGGTTAGAAGAATGAGTTTTAAATAATGCATCACTTTACCACTTAAACTTGATAACTGCAAAATAACTAAAGCTACAAACATAGCTACAAGGGCAAAATCAAGACCAAACTTATCCGCCTCAGGTATCCAGTTTCCTAAATATCCACCTATGACACATGCAAGCACCCATGAAATATAAGCAGTTAAATTTAAACCATCCATCCAATAACCGTTCAACTTTTCTTTATTCATAATTTCTGTAATTGCAACACCAAATGTTTCATCTGTCAAAAGTGTCCCAAAGCCAATATTTCTTAGCAAAGAATTTTGGGTTAAATAAGGCGCAACTGATAACCCCATAAGCAGGTGTCTAAAATTAACAATGAATATCGTAAATACAATAGCCGCTGCTGGTGTATTGGCGATAAATAAAGCAAATAAAATAAACTGACCCGCTCCTGCATAAACAAGCAATGATACCAGTGCGATTTCAAGCACACTGAATCCCGACACACTTCCAACAATTCCAAATGAAAGACCGATGCTTATGTAACCAATTAGTGTCGGGATTGCTGCTTTAATACCTTCAATAAAATAAGTTTTCTCATTCCACGTCTCTTCCAAAATCTTCACCTCAAATAAACCTTCTATGTTCTAGTTTAAGGGAAGACCTTTAGATGTCAATCTCTTCTCAATTAATTTAATCAGTTATCTGACAACATGATTTAAATAATTCCCTTCCTAATTGCTCTAGCGACTGCTTCAGTTCGATTATTTGCACTCATTTTCTTCATAATAGCAGACACATAGTCACGTACCGTATACTCACTCAGGTTCAGTTCTCTAGCAGATTCAATTGTTGAAAGACCTTCTGACATTAAATTTAACACCTCAATCTCACGAGGTGAAAATGTCGGAATCGCCTCGTATAAACCATAATCAATCAAATTATACTTAGCTAAACTCTCACCTGCTGTTTGACCAAATTTTATTAATGCCTCACGTGTTTCACGCGAAATCGTAAATTTTTTATACTCACCTTGGTCCAGTAAAACTGCTCCAATAAGACCGTGTGTATCTGTAAATATTGGCGCAATGACCAATGAACGCATTTTAAAACTTTCAATATATTCTTTTGAAAATGCATGCTTGGCATCTGATAAATAAATTGGCTGAAAACGTGTACTCTCATCACTAAATAGCCTTAATAAGTCAATACTGTCTTCTATAATCGGTAAATTATTTAGATGCTCTTCAACTTTTTTTATAGCTTCAGAGTCGAGTTCATAACCTGCTAAACCAAAACTTTTCTTTTCTTTCATTGAATAAGAAAAAAGTGCTGCTCTTTCAAATGGAAGTAATTTAACAAAACCTTCTGAAATATGCTTGACCGTTTTTTCAAAAGTCGAAGCCGTCATGACATAGTCATGAAACAAAATAACTGGATCTTTCCATTGCGCTTCAAAATAAGTTTCATTATGAATCGTTTTACCTTGTTTAAACAAATGAAAGATATAATGAATAAATGGGATGATATCTTCAGAGGTAGAAGCTTCTAAGGCAATAATCAAACTCATATCTTCAAATGGCAGCATGATTGATTTTTCTAGGATATTTATGCCTTGATTCATTTTTTTATGAATAAATTCATTTAACTCAAATAAAGTAGCTGCTTGTAAATGTTTGAGTCTTTTTTCAACTTGAGCTTTTACACCGTAGACACTTTCTACATAATAAGTATCCTTATGCTTAGTTGCAACAATCCATTCAATTGGAAGTTGTCTTGCTTCTGTCAAATGGTTTAAAAAGTAGTCTGTTGTAAATTGTTTACTAATCGAACTTGAGTTTATCATTTTATTAATTGAAGATAAGACATATCTAACTGACTGAAGAGCTAGATAATCATTTATGAGTTTTGAACTCATATTCCGTTCAACGCCAACTTCAAACAAAAGGATAATCCGCTGATTTGCTAGCGAAAAACCAACTTCACTCTCCCACTTCTCTTTTAACTGAAGTAAATATTCTTTTTTTTCTATTTTAACATCAAATAAAACAGCTTGATAAAACTTAAATATTTTAAGTCCTACTTCATATGACTTCGATCCAATATCCTCTAAGTTATCAAGTGTTTGACGCCATTCTAAAATGATTGGGGCTTTATGTTCATTAATAATCTCAAGACCTTGTGTAAATATTCGATTCATTTTATCTTCTAAAGTTATTGTCATAAAACTTCCTCCTAAAATGAATAACTATTCACTTCCTTAAGCTTAGCACTTTCCTTACTTTAAGACAAGAAAAAGTAAGCGTTTACACTACCTATGTAGTGAGCCTTGTACAAAATTCATACGAATATAGGGCTTGTGAAAACAAGCATATCAAACTATGATTAAAACAAGAATGAAAGCGTTTACTTTAGTGAGGAGGATGGAAATGAAAACAGGTCAATTTATTTCTGAAGAATTTAAACATCTATTTAATAACAGACGTCTTTTAATCTCTGTTATTATCGTCTTATTAGTTCCACTTGTTTATGCAATGATCATGCTCTCACCTAAGTGGGGACCTTACGACAACTTAGATAATTTACCTGTCGCTGTTGTTAATAATGATACAGGTGCCATATCAGATGGTGAACGAATCAATGTTGGTGAGCAACTCATTGCTGATTTAGAGTCAAATAATGCACTTGGCTGGGAATTTGTTTCAAGTGCTGAGGCTGAGCGAGGCCTTGAAAATATGAAATACTATATGACCATCGAGGTACCAAAAGATTTTTCACAAAATGCTTTAACTGTACTCGATGATCAGCCGACTCATCCCGAGTTAAAATTTACTCAGAATGAAGGCTTACATTATATGGCCGCACAAGTAACAAATAATGCTGTTGAATCTCTCAAAGCACAACTTTCTACCAAGGTCACAGAAACATATGTTAGAAATGTATTCAACCAACTTGGAGATGTTGGGACAGGATTTACCGATGCAGCAAAGGGATCTAAGGAAATTAATCAAGGGACTAAAAAGTTAGGAGCAGGAACAACAGAAATACTTCATTCACTTGTTGAAAAGTCGCCAGATATTAATCGACTTTCTGATGGAGCACATGAGCTTTCCCAAGGAGCAAATAAAATGTATTCCTCGCTTGCAGTTAAACAACCCGATATTACAAAACTAGCTGGAGGTGCTCAAACATTAAACTTAGGGACAAAAGAATTGCTCAACTCATTAAAAGAAAAGTCCGCTGATATCACTAAATTAAAAAATGGAGCTTCAACGCTCGAAGCAGGAACAAAAGAAATAAATTCTGCACTCGTTCAAAAAGAACCAGACATTAAAAAGCTTTCAGCTGGAGCAAGTGAACTCAATGCGGGATCAAGTCAGCTTGTTGCTTCATTAGAAACCAAATCAGCAGATATTAGTCAATTAGCAGGCGGAGCAGGTAAGCTTCATGCTGGCACAAAAGAACTTAATCAATCGCTCAAAGATAAACAAGAAGACGTTCAAAGACTGGCAAAAGGTGCAAGTGAATTAAATCAGGGTACAAGCCAACTTGCCAGTCAGTTACAAGCTGGAACAAAAAACATCAATAAACTAGCGGCCGGAGCGAGTGAATTAGCAGATGGTGCAAAAAAAGCAGATCAGGGAGCACAAGAAGTCTTATCTGGTATTGAAACTGCCAAACAAGGAAGTGAATCACTTGAATCAGCTTTAAAAAACCAACTCACACCAGGGAGCGCTCAAGTGGCTGCAGGAGCAGAAAAAGCGCGCGAAGATGTGAAACAAACAGTCACTGAACTAACCCAGCTAAAGGGAGCTGTCTCAGACTTGGCCTCGAGACATCCTGAACTTAAGAATGACCCAGGCTATCAAGCAGTCCTAAAAGGTCTCGAAGAAAATCTGAATAAAGCAAATGCAGAAAACGGAAGCCTTGCACAGTTTGATGCACTTGTCACAGGAGCAAAGCAAGTAAGTAGTGGCTTATCAAGTGACGGAGAATTTTCTAAGGGAATCACAGGACTAAAATCAGGATTAACTCAACTTGAAAGTGGACAAACTCAAGTAAAAGCAGGAACAAATGCACTTGTAGCAGGGGCAAATGAAGTTGCAACAGGTAATCAATTAGTCAAGGATAACTGGGCTAAACTAAGCACAGGTGCAGATCAACTAAATTCAGGCGCAAATGAAGTTGCAACAGGTAATCAGAGCGTTGCTAGTGGGTGGAATGAACTTGAAAAAGGTTCAAGTAAACTTGCAACAGGCGCAAACGAAGTTGCAGCCGGAAATCAGTCAGTAAAATCAGGGTGGCAGGAACTAACAAAGGGAGCAAAATCGCTTAATCAAGGTGCAAATCAAGTTGCTGTTGGAAATAAAACAGTTGCTAATGGCTGGACCGAACTCAAACATGGATCGACTGCATTGAGTCAAGGTGCAAGCCAAGTCGCAGAGGGCAATAAAACAGTTGAATCAGGATGGAATCAACTGACAAATGGTGCGACTAAACTTCATTCTGGATCGGAACAGATTAAAGAGGGTAATCAAACTGTTAACACAGGGTGGAAAGAATTAACAACAGGCGCATCTGCTCTTTCTAAGGGGTCTAATCAAGTCAGTGACGGAACACAAACCGTTAAAACTGGTTGGACAGCCCTCACAGATGGTGTTAGCCAAGTAGATAATGGAGTGACAGAGCTTGATGAAGGATCAAACAAACTTTATACAGCCTTAGATACAGGGGCTGAAAAAACAAGTGCCTTAAGTCCTGAAGAATCAAATATTAAAATGTTTGCAGCACCTGTCAATTTAAATGGTGAAGTCATTAACAGCTTCCAATTTTACCGTGATTCTAACGCACCTTATATTCTTACTCTCGCTTTATTCGTTGGAATTATCGCCATGTCCTTTATTGTTCCATTTAAAAAACCGGCTAGCTTACCACCATCAGGGCAGTCATGGTTTTTAGCTAAAGTTGCACAGCTCTCACTCTTAGCTGTTGCACAAGGATTAATCATTTCAATCTTTTCACTACTCTTTTTAAGACTGCAAGTTCAAAGTGCTTTATCACTTATTTTATTTTCAGTCTTTGTAAGTTTAACCTTTTTAATGATTGTTTTATTCTTAGTTGTACTTGCTGGTAACATCGGTCGATTTGCTGCCTTAGCCTTCGTTGTCTTACAACTTTCAACAACAGGCTCAGCGCTACCAATTCAAATGTTACCTGAAGGTTTAAGAAGCCTAAGTGTTTTCTTACCTTTCACATATTCAATTAATGGATTTAGAAACATCATTACACTTGGTAGTACGTCTAGTATTTGGGCAAGTATCGGTGTTCTCTTTATTTACTTTACATTGTTTGCTGGACTTTCACTACTGGTCTTCCTTTTCAAATACAGAACAACTAAATCTAACTTTAAATCAAAAGCTGAAGTAGCAGCTGAAGTTTAAGTAAAAAGTGATGCATGTAGTTTAATAACATGCATCACTTTTTTATTCTATAATTGATCTAATAATATGTGATTGACTCCATTCACCTAAAGAGAAGTAGGTAATTGGATACTTTTTAGGAAAAAGGGCGTCTGTAATTTCTTTCACAGACCTACCTTCCTTGTGTAATTTTAGTACTTTAGACTCAAGTTCTTCTAAATAATCTAATTTCTTCTGCAAAGCTTTTCTCCCCTCTTTTATATAACCGGCATGACAGCAAAACATTTCATCAAAGTCATGCTTTAAAACATAGCGAATAGACTCAACTGTTTGTGGAATACTTTCTGTTTTTAGGGCCAGTTTGGTAAATGGATGTACGTATAAGTCACCTGAAAACAACTGCCCTGTTTGTCGATTGATAAAAACTTGATGATCATCTGTATGCCCAGGTGTTGCAAGTACATCCCATTTTGCTTGACGAGATAATAATTCTTTTTTCAGAGGACTTGCCTTAAAAGGTTTACGCTCTCCCCAAAAAAGCTTACGATATAAAGGATTACGATCCGGTTTTCTACTTAAATCAACACGTGAACCAGCCATTAATACAGGCAGATTTAATCTCGATTGAACATAAGCCGCCCCACCTGTATGATCTTCATGATCATGCGTAAGTAAGACCTGGTCAATATCAACTGTCTCAATAAACTCAGCAAACTCACGCTTTAATGACTGAGATGCTGTGTCAATTAAAAACCCGTCCACAGCAAAAGAATAAACATTCATTTTAACTGACCCAAGTGCCACGCTTCCGTTCATATATTTCACACCACTTTTTTCGCCCAATTCTAAAGTTCTTTTTAAAAACAAATCAATCCCCCCGAACAAACTTAAATCTTAATTTTTAAAACCTAACATATTTAATACTTGTCTTGTATAAATTTTCTTAATTTCATCTTTTGAATACTTTCCGTGCGGGTCAAACCACTGCTGAATCCAGTTTAAGGCTCCTAAAATGAAATTTCTGGCAAGTGAAACATCTAAATGATTAAAATAACCGAGTGCAATACCACGTCTAATTACCTCATCAAAAAGTAAGCCATATTGTTTTCTAAGTGACAAAACTGACTTTAAACGTCTTTCTTCAAAGGTGCGCTTTGGCTCAATAATCATATTAAAGATTTCTTTTTCATCTATGGCAAAATCAATATGTGTGCTGATCATTGCTGCTAGAAGTTCATTTGGCGACCATTTTTCTAGCAAATGCTTTTCATGAATTTCAATTGCTTGAGATAAGACATGATAATGACATTGATACATTAAGTCATTTTTATTTTTAAAATAATAATACAGTGAGCCTTTTGTCATTTCTAATTCTGTTGCAATGTCTTCCATTGTTGCTTTTTCAAAACCTTTAGCATTCACTGTATTAATTGCAGTTTTTAAAATGATTGATTTCTTCTCCTTTGACTTACTGACCTTGTTATCCAAAATACTGAGCCTCCTAATTAACTGTATTCATAAAAACCTTTCTTTGTTTTTCTACCATAATGTCCTGCTCTAACAAGCTTTTTTAACGTATAAGGTATTCGATATTTTGTGTCACCAGTTTCTAGGTAGAGTGATTCTTGAACAGATAAGAGTGTGTCGAGCCCTATTAAATCAGCTAAAGCAAGCGGGCCGATTGGTTGATTCGTACCTAACTTCATTCCTTTATCGATGGCTTCAGCACTTGCAATCTTTTCTTCTAAAACAAATATAGCTTCACTTATCATCGGCACAAGAATTCGATTTACTACAAATAAGGGGGAGTCATTCACTAAAATATGCTCTTTTTCAATTTTTTTTGTTAAATCTATTAATACATCTATGGTTGTTTGAGCTGTTCGCTCACCTGAAATTACTTCAATGAGTTTCATTAAATGAACCGGATTAAAAAAATGAAAACCAGCAAATTTATCTGGGCGTTTTGTTACCGATGCTAACTCAGTAATTGAATAACTTGATGTGTTTGTGACAATAATTGTTTGTAGGTCACAGATCGAATCAATTTGTCTAAGCAAATTCTTTTTTATCTCGTTCTTTTCAGTTGCAGCTTCAATAACGATATCGGCATCTTTCACTTTTTCAAGTGATTGAGTAAATTGAATCTGATTCAGTTTTTGCTCAATTAAAGTTTCGGTAAGCATTGTTTCTTTATTTAATAACTTTGAAATTTTACGCTGCGCATCATCTAAAGCTGCCTGACTAACATCGACTAAGACTACTTTGAAATCATCTTTTAAAAAAGCATGAGCAATTCCGCTTCCCATAATTCCCGAACCAATTACCCCTATTTTCATAAACTTCCCTCCTCAACACGCTGAATGACTGTTGCTATTCCTTGTCCGCCACCAATACATAAACTTGCAACCGCGTAATTTAAATGATGACGATTTAATTCCAGTGCTGAACTTAATAATAAACGAGCACCACTAGCTCCAACCGGATGACCTAAAGCAATTGCTCCACCATGGACATTTGTTTTATCTAAATCAAGATTTAATGCCTGTTTAACGGCTAATACTTGCAAAGCGAAGGCTTCATTAACTTCAATTCGATCCATCTCCTCGAGTGATAAATTCGCACGCTTTAAAGCTGCTTGAATGGCAGGGACAGGACCAATTCCCATTCTTTCTGGATCAACTCCGACCGTACTTGTTGACACAATTTTTGCTAATGGCTTCAAACCGTATTTAAGGACGGCTTCTTTACTTGCTATAATAAGCGAGCTAGCTCCATCATTAATTCCTGATGAATTTGCAGCTGTAACTGTTCCGTCAGTTTTAAAAACGGCTTTCAATTGAGCTAAGTCCTCTAAATTAATATCAGATCGAATATGTTCATCTTCTTTAATTACTTGAGTTTTATTTCTCTTAGTTAATTCAATCGGAACAATCTCTTCTGCGAATACTCCATTTCTCTGGGCTTCGCTCGCCCGTGTATGAGAACGAACTGCATAGGCATCCTGTTCTTCTTGAGAAATCTGATAGTCACTTGCTAAGTTTTCAGCAGTCACACCCATTCCACATCCAATATACTCATCATATAAAGTTGCTTGTAACATATCCTGATACTTTACATCACCCATTTTTCTTTTACTAAAACGCTCCTGGAAGTTTGAATAAGGCGACTGGGACATATTTTCAGATCCACCAGCTAAAACAAGCTCAGCTTCACCGACCTGAATCATTTGCATACCTGAAATAACTGCCTGCATACCTGATCCACATAAGCGATTTAGTGTTAAAGCTGGCACTTCTTTTGGAACACCGACTTTAAGTGCAATATGCCGTGAAAGATAGGCTGCATTTGTACTCGTATGAATCACATTTCCATAAACAACATGATCAATCAGCTCTGGGTTCACCTTTGCACGTTCTAAAGCAGCTCTAGCTGTCTGTGCTCCCATTTCAGTCGCACTGAACTCGCTAAACGAACCACCAAAGCGAGTAAATGGCGTTCTTGCACCATGAATAATATAAACTTCTCTCATAACTTGTATCTCCCATCTGTTTTTAATAAATGCTTAAGTACTTTTCCTGATGCATTCCGAGGAAGTTCAGGAATAAAACGGATTTCTGTTGGTACTTTATAACGAGCTAGTTTTTCTTGGCAATAAGAAATAATCTTTTCCTTAGCAAGTGCCCTACCTTCTTTTAAAACAATAAAAGCTTTTGGTACCTCGTCATATACTTCATGTGGAATCCCAATCACAGCCGCTTCATAAATATCTGATAACTGATAGAGAACTTCTTCTATTTCAATCGGATAAACATTCTCACCACCCCTTATTAATAGATCATTTTTACGATCAACAATGTATAAAAAGTTTTCTTCATCAAACTTGCCTAAATCCCCTGTATAAAGCCAGCCATCCT
>JASLIE010000014.1 GCA_030152985.1 Bacillaceae bacterium | reverse complement strand
TGATTAACTTTATACTGAAAGTGAGGTGAAAAGAATGCTTGAAATTGGTCGAGTCATTAAAGAGGAGCGTAAAAAGAATCAAGTGACACAAAGTGAACTGGCAGACTTTTGTCATGTGACAAAGGCATCAGTATCAAAGTGGGAGCAAGGTTTAACCTACCCAGACATTAGCTTGTTGCCTAAGATTGCAGCTTATTTTAATATATCAATTGATAACTTACTTTTATTTAATCAAAAGCTCAGCAAAGAAGCCCTTAGAAAGAAGTATTTTGACTTCGCTAAAGCTTTTGCTCAAGAGCCTTTTCATCAAGTTTATGAAGAACTGAGTTTATTTATTAAAAAACATTATCACGATGAAAATGTTTTATTGCAGATGAGTATCTTACTGCTTAATCATTCGATGTTAAGTGATCATCAAGAAAAAGTTTTAGAAGATGTAGAAAGTTATTTAAAAAGACTAGAGCACCTGTCTTCAGATGTTTGGATGCTCAAGCAAGCCAATTCCTTACTCGGTATTGTTGGTTTATCAAGACAAAAGCCAGAAATGACGCTCAAACGTTTAGCAGGTGCTGCAAAGCCAAGTGTAGGTGATAAATTGCTGCTTGCTCAAGCCTACACACAAAGTGGTAATCAACTCGAAGCTCGGCGAACCATTCAAGTCTTAATTTACGAGCATATCCTTGAAATTATCGGAAGCACGCAAACTTATTTACCCCTCCTTCAGTCGGATAATTATTTATTAAATGAAACAATCAAGCGGACTGAGGGCTTGATTGAGCTTTATGAAATCGATCAGCTGCATCCGAATTTAAGCTTGCAATTTTATTTAAGTGCTGCCCTTGTTTTTGCAGAGCAAGCTAAAAAAGAATTAGTATTCAGCTATTTGACTAAATATGTCAGAGTCTGTGAGTCGGATTTGTTTCCAGTAAAGTTAGCAGGCGATGCCTACTTTAACTTATTAGATGAGTGGATTGAGGCGCTTGATTTAGGTGCATCACCCCCGCGTGATGATAAAATCATCAAGGAGTCTATGCGGAGTGCTCTTCAGTTGCCACAGTTTGCAGACTATCAGGATGACTTTCGTATGGTTAAATTACAAGAAAGATTGGAGTGTATTTAATGACTGATTTAGAACTTCTAATTGAGTATTTACCCTTTCTCATTCCCTTAATTATTTTACAATTCGCCTTAGCTATTTATTCAGCTATTCATGTTTATAAACATCCGACGTATAAGTTTGGCAATCAACTTGTCTGGTTGATTGTTGTTTTATTTATTTCTTTTATCGGCCCGCTAATTTACTTTATGTTTGGACGTGGGGATGCCAATGATTAAAATAAAAGGCATTAGAAAACAATTTGGTGAAAAAGTCGTGCTAGATGATCTTAATTTGCATCTGAAAAAAGGGCGCGTGATTGGTTTTGTAGGTGCAAATGGTTCAGGGAAAACGACCTTAATGAAAATTATGCTCGGTCTTATGAAGGCAAATTCTGGTCAAGTTTGGATTAAGGGCGAAGAGGTGACCTTTGGTGAGACGAGAAGCAATCGCTTTATTGGTTATTTACCGGATATGCCTGAATTTTACCCTTATTATCGAGCTGAGGAGTACTTAGAGCTGACGGCTGCGATAAGTAAGGGAAGAATTGGTCAAAAGCGTATTAAAGAAGTTTTAAATTTAGTCGGTTTATCAGATATAGAGACGCAGGTGAGCCACTATTCGCGAGGAATGAAACAACGGCTAGGCTTTGCCCAAAGTATTCTGCATGAACCTGAAGTCTTAATTTGTGATGAACCAACATCAGCCCTCGACCCAGAAGGACGCCAGCAGATACTCGAGTTAATAAAAGCGCATAAACAAGATAAGACCATCTTTTTTTCAACACATATTTTAAGTGATATCGAACAGATTGCAGATGAGGTTGTCTTTTTAAAAGATGGTAAAATTAAATTTCATAAGTCCTTAGCCGACTTGAAAATTAATCTTAAAGAAGACTATTTACTCAAAGTCTCAAAGGCTCAAGAAACAGAAGCAATCTTAATCGAAAATGCCTGTCGCTATCGTAGGAAAGCTTCAAATAAATTTGTCATCTATGAAACAAATCAAGCGCTTAACTTGCGAATCTTAAACCAACTGACAAGCAAGGGGATTTTTATTGAAAAGTTTATTAAACTTGAGCAGTCACTTTATGATTTGATAAAGGAAGTGAGTGAATGAGTGCGTTTTTAAAGAAGGAATGGACTGAAAGTGTTCGGAGTAAGAAGCTCTTCTTATTTATAATTGTCAGTGTCTTTATCGGCATCTTAAACCCATTTACGGCTAAAATTACCCCTTTTTTATTTGAGAATTTCTTACCAGCAAGCTTAAATGTTGGTGAAATCGAGGTGACGGCACTGGATTCTTGGATTCAGTTTTATAAAAATGTGCCTCAGTTTGGTTTAATTTTCTTTTTACTTTTATTTAGTAATCAAATGGCAAGGGAATATGATTTAAATGCACTGACCTTATTACTAACAAAGGGGCTGAAGCGTAGCCATGTTTTAATCAGTAAGTTTATTATGGCTCATTTATTTTTAGCAGCAGGCTTACTCATCATGTTTATAGTGACCTATCTTTATACAGCGTTTTACTGGAATCAAGCAATGATTAAAGCTTACTTTTTACCCTTATTTTCCTTATTTATTTTCGCTAGCTTCCTTTATACATTTAATTTATTAGGCCAGGTCTACTTTAAATCTGTTATTTCTGGGATTATTTTGACCTTATTAGTTGTTTTTTCCACCTACCTGCTGAGCTTCTTTTTTGAGGCCCTTTATAATCCCCTTTACCTGATTCTACATTCGCTTGATTTTGTTCAAGGTCATTTAAATTTAGGGGATGCTTTACCTGCACTGCTGGTGACACTGGCTTTGATTGTCAGTTTCTTTTTCTTGACGATCAAGGTATTTAATCGCCAAGCCATTTAAAAAATAGAGTGAGCTATCGCTCGCTCTATTTTAGTTTTTA
Organism: Bacillaceae bacterium; assembly: GCA_030152985.1. Taxonomy (GTDB): domain Bacteria; phylum Bacillota; class Bacilli; order Bacillales; family Amphibacillaceae; genus Pseudogracilibacillus. The sequence continues at coordinate 70 of JASLIE010000014.1, read as the reverse complement.
AAACTTGTATTGCGTACTTTCCAGTCTTCTAATTTAATGAAGACCCAGAAGCCGTAAATACCAAGTGTAA
>JASLIE010000281.1 GCA_030152985.1 Bacillaceae bacterium | reverse complement strand
GATGATTTCAACCTTAAATGATTTCCATGTCAATTCCCTTCAATTTAGAAGTTGGGGACCCCCACTTAATGTTTTAGAAGTGATGAGAAAAGGACTTAATAAAGCCGAAGCACTTCATAAAGTTGCACAGCACTTTAACATTCCTAAAGAACGCATTATAGCCTTTGGTGATGAAGGAAATGATTTAGAAATGCTTGACTATGCTGGAATTGGTGTGGCTATGGATAATGGAATTAATGAACTCAAACAAATAGCAAATTATGTTACGGATTCAAATGAAAATAACGGTGTTTCAAAGTTCTTACAAGATTATTTTAAGTTTGTTTAACAATACTTTACTTTAGATATATAAGTGAATCTGCTATGATTAAGTTAATATGATTTAGGAGGGATAGCTATGAGCGTTAGAGCAGAAGTAACGCCAAATCCAAATGCAATTAAATTTACAACCGATAAAATGATTTTTGAAGGTGATGACAGTATCTCAGTCATGCCTGGTGATACAAGTGAACATGAAATTATGAACGATCTCATGAAATTAGAGGGAGTAGACAATGTTTTCGGGTATCAAAACTTTATTACTGTCAATAAAACATTCGATGCAGATTGGGATAATTTGACTGATCAAGTGATTGAAGTATTTAATAAACATAATTACTAAAAGAAAGAAAAACCGAGATGATTTAGCTTAGCTAAGTCATCTCGGTTTTTTTAGTAATTATTGATTTTCTTTCAATCTTTTTTTCTGCTGTCTTTCAAGTCGCACAATAAAGTAAATAAAAACAATAAAGACAGAAGCAACAAAACCAATAAAGAACCAGTTAAATCCTGTATTATCTTCTACAACAAAAATTTCAGCTGTTTCTCTTGGTAAACCAATTTCAAAGAGTCCCGATTCTTCATCTTTTCTAACGATATGATCCTGAATTAAACCATTTAATTGATAGTCATCAGACAATTCATCCATTGTGACCACACGTGATTCTGTGTCATTATTAATCGCAATATATAAGGTCTCATCCTTTAATGAGCGCTTATAAAGTGATAACCCCTCTTCTTCAGCAACAAATTCATAATCGCCATGAACAAGGGCAGGGAAGTTTTCTCTAATCGTTGCGATTTTTTCAAATACTTTTTCTAAATCTTGATCTGAACTTGTAAAATCAACCATATATCTATTTTCAGGATAACCCGGTCCATACATTGGCGTTTCTGAACCTTGATAGATTACAGGAACTCCCGGTGTCGTATAAAGTGATGCAAGCGTTAAACCCCAAGTTGTAATAGAATTACGCTTATTATCTGCAAAGTTATTTGAAAAGCGGGCTGTATTAATATTATCAACATAAAGCGCACGCTTATCTCCTTTTTCTTCTGCCCAAGTCTCATAAATTGGTTTAACCGATTTGTCTGGATGTGTGAGTACTTCATTATACTGCTCAAATAAAGCAACATCATCCACAGCATCGATTGCTTGGTTTTCAATAAGTGGCTTTAAATCACCTTCACCTTGTAAACTACCTGCTAAAATATAAAAGTTTTCGTCTTTTTCTTTAATTGTCTCTGTTAGTTTTCTGATAAAGGCTTGATCTGCCTCATCTGCCGCATGAAGTTTATAGCCATCTATATCAAAATTATCCATCCAATAAGTTGCAACTTCTATTAAGTAATCTTGTACGGCTTCATTTGATTGGTCAAAGGTTAAAACATCCTCCATCCAGACGTTTCCTGCTATTGGTTTAATCTTAGACTCTTTAAACCATGACTTATCTGCTTTTGATTCTTTTTCTAAAAATGAAGGGGCTACATAGTTTGTTACGAGCTCTAAAACGACTTTCATGTCACGTTCGTGTGCTTTTTCAATCAGCTTTTCTAATTCTTTCTTATCGCCAAATTGTTCTTCGACTTCAAAAAAATCCTCAATCCAATAACCATGGTAGCCTTTTTTAGCATTTTCCATGATTGGCGAGAGCATGACGGTTGTAAAACCTAAACTCTCTAAAACATCAAGTCTCATATTAACACCGCGAATATCGCCACCATGGTAAGCTAGCTCATCATGAATATCTACTTGCTCATGCCGCTTCGCATCACCATTATTGAACCGATCAACAAAGACATTATAAATAATCTCATCTTGTACTGTGCGTGTCGCTTTCTCTTCCTCGGCTAGGACGGGTTCAAACCCTAAGAAAAAAACGAACGCTATGAGTAATACGATTAATTTTTCTTTCATTGCTTAACCTCACTTTTATTTTAATAAAGAGAAAGGCTATCCTAGATATTAATTAGGATAGCCTCAGCTTAGCCTTATTATTTAGCTTAACCGAATAAATGAACACCCATTGGTAAACGACCAAAGCCTAAGATAAGTGCTATAGCAAATGCAATAACAAACTGAATCCAAGCACCTTTAGTTGCCTTACCTTTACTTGTACCTACTGCAATGAGCTCCATTGCTACAATCACCCATACTCCAGCAATTGCTTTTATACCAAGCTCCATTGTATGGTTCGCATAAGTCATAAACAACATGACGCCTGAAAAAATAATAATCAAGTAAAACAAGCGTAAAATCATATGTGGAACCTTTCCACCGCTTCCACTCTTGTATTTTGAAACAGAAACAAATAATAATATTAGCGCAATAACCCATGCAGTAATATGTAAATGTATCATAATTCTCCTCCTTAAAATATCTTCTTTCTAAATCCATTATAACACGAGCTATTTTTTTATTCATTTAATATCATTCTAATCTGATAATGTTTGCAATTTTGTTGAAATCATTGTTTTTTTTTTTATTTTTTCGTTATAATTTAGATAGAGTTCATTTTACTTTGTTATATCTACTTAGAACTTGAGACAAATTAAAGGAGATTAGATTATGCAAACAATACTTGTCACAGAAAGACTTGAAGAGACGATTATAAAGGAATTAAAGAAAGATTATCATATTTTAAAATTTGAATCACTAAATCAATTAAATGATTCTCATTTTTTACAAGACTTAAAAACTGTTGATGCTGCACTTGGCTTAACAAACCAAGTGAATGCAGACTTTTTAGATTTAGTTCCTAATATTAAGGTTGTTAGCTCTATTTCTGTTGGTTATAATCACTTTGATATTGATGAGCTTACACGCCGTAACATCATGGCTACACATACACCTCATGTCTTAAATGATACAGTCGCAGATATGGTAATGGGACTGATTTTAGCTACGGCACGACGTATCCCTGAGCTCGATCACTATGTAAAAAATAAAAAATGGACTAGCTTACTCCCTACTCACTATTACGGTTTAGATGTCCATCATAAAACCCTTGGAATTATTGGTATGGGACGCATCGGTAAAACAATTGCTAAGCGAGCTCATCTCGGCTTTGATATGAAGGTTCTTTATCACTCTCGAACGAAAAAAGAAGATGTTGAAGAGCTATTTGATGCCGAATACCGCAAGTTAGAGCAGCTACTTCAAGAATCGGACTATGTTGTTCTAATCACACCACTGACAGAAGAAACACGTGGAATGATTAGTTATAAAGAATTTAAACTCATGAAAGAAACAGCTATTTTTATTAATGCTTCAAGGGGACCTACAGTCATTGAAAAGGACCTGATTAAAGCGATTGAAAATAAAGAAATTAAAGCCGCTGGTGTCGATGTTTACGAACAAGAGCCAACGCCACATGATAATCCGCTTTTACAGTTTAAAAATGTTGTCACCTTACCCCACATTGGATCAGCAACACTTGAAACCGAATTAAAAATGTCAAAAATGGCTACACAAAACGTCTTAGATGCACTGAATGGACTCAAACCTGAACAATTAATCAATCAAAGTGTTTGGAAGAAACAAAACTAAGTCAGATGACTTAGTTTTGTTTTTAATTAACTTTAAAGTAGCTACGACTACTTCCTTCACGGTTTTTCTCTACATGTAAAACTGCAGGAAAGATTGCTTTTAATTCTTCAACATGTGAGATGACGCCAATTAATCGCCCTGTTTTTTGTAGAGCAATGAGTGTGTCAATTGCTTTAGTCAGTGCTTCTTGATCTAAAGAACCAAAGCCTTCATCTATAAACATCATTTCAATCGAAACATTTCCTTCAAAACTTTGAATAACATCACTCATCCCTAAAGCAAGAGCAAGCGAAGTATTGAACTTTTCACCACCTGATAGAGATTTAACATCACGCGTTTGGCCTGTATATGAATCATTAATATCAAGGGCTAGACCACTTTGTCTACCATAAGACTCTTTACGCTCGCTACGAACTAATTGATATTGGCCATTTGATAAATCATGTAAACGAAGATTAGCTGATTGAATAATTTCTTCTAAATACTCAATTTGTAAATAACGCTCAAAAGAAATACGACTGTCATTTTGTCCCCGCGTCATATTGTATAAATCTTCTAAAATTAAAAGTTCGGTCTCCTCTGCTTCAATTTTTTGATTAATTTCTTTAATTTGCTTAACCGACTGCTCTATTGCTCCTTTTATTTGAGACATATTTCGTGTAAGCTCTGCTTGTTTTTCTTGCTCAGTATGAGCTACTTCGACAAGCTTTTCAAGTTCCGTTAAATCGACTTTTTCTTTACCGCTTAATTGAACATTCAAATGTTTCAACCGAGTTCCTACTTCGACTTTTTCCTTATCGTAAGCATCTAATTCTACTTTCAATTTTCTTATTTCTGTTTGATTTTTTTTAGCAGCTAAATAGTCTGTTTGAGAATGAAATTCAGCCTCTTTTAATTTCGACTCAAAGTTATTTTTTTCAAAGTCAACATCTTGAATTAATTGCTCAATTCTCTTCTTTATTTCTTCTTTTTGAGTTTTAATCCGTGTCACTTCTTTATCAACTTGATCGAATTCTTGACTGACTCGTTCTTTTTTCTTTTGATAGTTGCTTACTTTTTCTGACAGTTCTTTTAAATCAGATAAAAGTTTTTCTAAGTTTTGATAATCTTTCGGGATTTGTTTTATCAACACGTCACGCTCTGTTAGAAGACGATGATATGCTTGTGCTTTTTCTTCTGATTCTTTACGCATATCTTCTTCTGAAGCTCGGTCGATCGTTAATTTATTTCTTAAACGGTCACGTTGTTCTTTTAACTTTGTAATTTCCTCACCCTTTGTTTTAAGTGACTGAATCACTTCTTTTAACTTAAGCCCTTGTAACTTAATTTCACTTAAACTTTCTTTTGGTCGGAGAAGGTAATCAGCTTCATCCTGTTTTTCTAACTCACTGATTTCGCGTGAAATTTGTTCGATTCTTAATTCTAGTTCTTGTTGCTTTCGGTTATAACTTTCTGATTCTTCTTTTAATTGATTAATTTCTTCACGTGTTAAAACATCATTGCTTTGCTTAGCTTTCTTTGGATGTTCAGTACTTCCACAGACTAAGCAGGGTTCTCCTTCTTCAAGTTTAATCGCTAGAAGTGCAGCTTGTTCTTTGTACCACTTAGCTTCCTCTAAATGATAGGCTTGTTGAAATTGAATCAGTTTAGCCTCTACTTCCCTCAGCTCTATTTTCTTTCTCTTGAGCTTGTCTTCTAACTTAAGATATCTTTCAATATCTCTATATGCTGAAAGTAGCCTCTCTCTTTCATTTTCTTTTTGAGGTAAATGATGCCTTGCTTCAGTCAACTCTTCTAGCTTCTCATTTATATTTTCAAGTTCATTTTCTGCTACACTCTTTCCATCTGTTAAATTACCTAGTTGACACTTTACGGTTTCAAATTCAGACTGATGGTGTTTAATCATCCCATCTAAATTCAGAATATCATCAAGGAATTTTTTATATCTTTTTAACTCTTCTAAAAGTTTTTTATCCCTCTCTATTTCTAAATCAAGCTTTAAAAGTTTTTCTTTTTCTGATTTTAACTGAGCGTGAGTACTTACCTTTTTTTCAAAGTTGACTTTTAAGTCTTCTGCTTCAACTTTTTTATTTTCAAGTGCTTGTCTTTGTTTAATATAACTT
>JASLIE010000244.1 GCA_030152985.1 Bacillaceae bacterium | reverse complement strand
AGTCATTCCCATCAACACGCATGCCGTCTATACCATAAGCAATTGCCTTTTGAGCAATTGTTTCACTAGCCGTCTGCTGACTCACAGGCAAACTAATTGCGTATTGATTATTTTGTACAAAGAAAATGAGAGGCAAATCAAATACCCCCGCAAAGTTCATGGCTTCATGAACATCACCTTCTGATGTTGCACCATCTCCTAGATAAACAAGTGAAACGACGTCTTCATTTTGATACTTACTTGCAAAAGCACCACCAACTGCATGTAATGTTTGTGCACCTATGATGATCTGCATCGGAAATAGATTAGCTTCTTTGTAAGCAAGCCCTTGATGATGTCCCTTTGTGTATAAATACATTTCTTTAAATGGACGTCCGTGAACATAGCTTGCAGCACTGTCACGATAGGTTGGGTAAATCCAATCGGACTTCCCCAGTGCGTAAGCGCTTCCAATTTGGGCGGCTTCTTGTCCTTTAAGTGGTGCATAAGTCCCCACTCTCCCTTGCCTCTGATAGCGCATCGTTTGTTCATCAAACACGCGAACCTTGATCATATCTTGATACATTTTAATCACTTCTTGATCAGATAGCTCCTGGCTAAATGGCTTTAAAACCCTTCCATCCTTATCTAAGTAATTAACTGTCTGGATTTGATCAGCCCTAAATGTTAGTTTCAAATCAGCTACCTCCTTATATTTTATTGCACGCTTTGTCTGTATTGTAGAGCTTTTTATTTTTTGCGTCAATAGACGTTTATCATGTGTTTTTACCGACTTGCAACAATAGGGTTCCTATGCAATAATTGAACATGAAACAATTGAATATGTATCACCACTAGGGGTGTTTTGTAAAAAAACTGAGAGAGGCTGCGCTCGCCTTGACCCTTGGAACTTGAACTAGCTCAAACTAGCGTAAGGAAGGGGTGAAGAATTGCGTTTTTTAAACTTAAACTTACGCAGATCTACGCCACTTCTATCTTTATAGAGGTGGCTTTTTATCTTGAAAGGAGGAAAGAAGGTGGAATCAGTTTTACGCTTTAAGGACCTAAGCTTTTCTTATGATGGACAGACTAAAATTACTGAAAATTTAAACTTTAATGTCAATTCAGGTGAGTTTATTAGTATTATTGGGGCAAGTGGCTCGGGTAAATCAACTTTATTTCGCTTAATTGTTGGCCTAGAAGAAGCAAAACAGGGATCAATACTCTTAAATAATAAAATAGAAACTAAAAGACTCGGTAAAGTTGGCTATATGCCACAGCAAGATTTACTGATGCCCTGGCGAACAATATTTGAAAATGCTCGATTACCACTCGAGCTTAAAAATATAAAAGACGATAAAATGATTAAAAAAAGGCTTGAGGAGTTCGGTCTTGCTGCTTACTTAGATAAATATCCCCAAGAACTTTCAGGTGGGATGAGACAGCGTGTATCTTTTTTAAGAGCAACCTTAACTAATGAAAAATTACTGCTCTTAGATGAACCCTTCTCAGCTTTAGATGCAATGACTAAAATCTTTATGCAAGAATGGTTACTTGAGCAATGGGAAAAAACGAATTCGACAATTCTTTTTATTACACATGATATTTCAGAAGCACTTTTTCTATCTGACCGTATCTTTGTTCTAACAGACACCCCCATACGTTCACTTAAAGAAATCGAAGTGACACTTCCACGTCCACGTAGACAAGCAGATTTAACTGAACCTTCTATCCTTGCTCTACGTGAGCAGTTAATTAATCTATTTAGAACGCAGGTAAACAAATGAAAAAATATTTTCCAGCGATTAGTTTAATACTTATTCTTGTGGTGATGTGGGAAGGCATTGCCCGGATTGTCGATACTCCCTTCATTCTACCTGTTCCGCTTGCAATCAGTTTAAAGCTTTATGAGCTTGCAGACGTCTTATTTCTACATCACACACCTGCAACACTCTCAGTCATTATAATCAGTCTATCTATTTCACTTGTTTTAGGTGTAATTATTGCAGTATTGATGAATCTTTTTCAAGTTATTGAGCAAGCAATTTATCCGATTTTGATTACATCACAAACAATTCCAATCATTGCGCTAGCACCGATTTTTGTTCTATGGTTTGGCTATTCAATTTGGAGTAAAATTCTTGTTTCAGTCTTGTTTACATTTTTCCCGATTACAATCAGTACATTTGATGGTTTTAAGTCTACAAGTAAAGCCTATAAGGAGCTCTTACTTGCTATGGGAGGCAATCGGCGTGACATCTTCTTTAAATTAGAAGTTAAACAAGCGCTCCCTTCCTTCTTCTCTGGTGTCAAGGTAGCCATTCCACTGAGTGTCGTTGGAGCTGCAATTGGTGAGTGGCTTGGCGCACAGGCAGGTTTAGGCTACTTTAGCCGCCGAATGATGACGCAATTTGACGGAGCAGGTGTATTTGCTCCGATTGTTATTCTATCAGCGATTGGGATTATTCTTTTTTTAATGGTCCTATTTTTAGAAAAAATTTATTTGAAATGGAGCAGATAAAATGAACTTTAAATTGAAAGGATTCAGTTTTATAATTGTTTTAACGCTAATTTTAGCAGCATGTGGTAATGAAACAAGTCAGTCAGAGGACACTGAAAGTAAAGATGACACAAGTAACCTTAAAGAAGTTTCAGTGATGTTGGACTGGTATCCAAAAGCAATTCACGGCTATCTTTAAGT
>JASLIE010000235.1 GCA_030152985.1 Bacillaceae bacterium | reverse complement strand
CGAACAAAAAGTAATGATGACGGAATGATAAAGCTAGAGGAGCAGATTGATCGAGATTTTAATGGACTTTGTTTTTTAAACCTGGTTGATTTTGATGCAATTTATGGTCATAGAAGAGATCCAATCGGTTATGGAGAGGCGCTTGAAAAATTTGATCAACAATTTAAAAATTTATTAAACAAATTTAAATCAGATGATTTGGTTATTGTCACCGCAGATCATGGAAATGATCCTGTTCATCATGGAACAGACCACACACGTGAATATGTACCTTTATTTGTTTATCATAAAGATATTATCCAAGGTCAAGCATTACCTGTACGTAAAACATTTGCAGATGTTGGGGCAACGATTGCAGAAAATTTTTCCATTAAATTACCTAAAAACGGTGAAAGCTTTTTAAACTTAATTAAATAGGAGAGTAGGTGCCTAGATGCGAATGTACGATATTATTGAAAAAAAACGTGATGGAAAAGAATTAACAGAAGCAGAAATTAACTTCTTCATTACTAACTATACGAATAAAAAAATACCTGACTATCAAGCTAGTGCTTTATTAATGGCTATATACTTTCAAGGAATGTCGATTGAAGAAAGTGCACATCTGACACTAGCTATGAAAGACTCCGGTGAAACAGTTGATTTGTCTTCGATTAAGGGGATAAAAGTCGACAAGCATTCTACCGGTGGTGTCGGTGATACAACAACACTTATTTTAGCGCCATTAGTAGCCTCAGTCGGTGTACCAGTAGCTAAAATGAGTGGACGAGGTTTAGGTCACACAGGTGGAACACTTGATAAGTTAGAGTCCATTCCTCACTTTGATTTTGAAATTACAAATGAAGCTTTTATTTCATTAGTGAACGATGAACAGCTAGCGGTGGTTGGACAAACAGGTAATCTTGCTCCGGCAGATAAATTACTTTACAGTTTACGTGATGTGACAGCAACTGTTAACTCAATTCCTTTAATTGCAAGTTCAATTATGAGTAAAAAACTTGCAAGTGGTGCAGACCGAATTGTCTTAGATGTAAAGACGGGTAAGGGTGCTTTTATGGAGGATGAAGCTGATGCGATCAAACTTGCAGAAGTCATGGTGAATATCGGAAATCAGGTGGGTAAAAAAACAGTTGCAGTTATTTCAAATATGGAAGAACCGCTAGGACATGCAGTCGGAAATAGTCTAGAGGTTCTTGAAGCAATTGATACCTTAAGAGGAAATGGTCCAGATGACTTAACAGAACTTTGTTTAGTTTTAGGTAGTAAGATGGTATTACTCGCTGAAAAAGCAACAAGTGAAAAAGAAGCAAGAAAACTACTAGAGGAAAGCATTAAGTCAGGACGTGCCATTGAGAAGTTTAAGTCCTTTATTAAACATCAAAATGGTGATCCGATGATTGTTGAACAAGCAGAACTTCTTCCCCAAGCTGAATTTAAAAAAGCTTATTATGCTAAAGAGTCGGGTTATATTACAGAAATAATTGCAAATGAAATTGGTAAAGCAGCATTATTACTTGGTGCCGGAAGAGAAACAAAAGAATCAACGATTAATCTTGCTGTAGGTATTGTTTTAAATGTTAAAGTTGGTGATTTGGTTGCAAAAGGTGATTTAGTTGCAACGATTCATTCGGATAAAAGAGAAGTAGATGAGGTAGAAGAAGTTTTAGATAAAGCAATTACTTATTCAAATAAAAAAAGAGAACTTAAACTCATTATAGGTGAGCTAGATTAAAGGAGACAATTAATGATTATTCATGACCATTTTAAAGTAAATGAAAAGAATCATTTAGAAATCGCAGGACTTGATGCCACTTATTTAGCTGAAAAGTATGCTACACCCTTATTTGTATATGACATTGAACGCGTTAGAGCAAATGCTCGGTCATATTTAGATGCATTTAAACAAGCAGGAGTGCCTGCTCAAGTTGCTTATGCGAGTAAGGCGTTTTCATCAATAGCAATCTTAGAAGTTATGAAAGAAGAAGGTATGAGTTTGGATATTGTTTCAGAAGGAGAGCTTTACACAGCAGTTAAAGCAGGATTCCCTCCTGAAAAAATTCATTTTCATGGTAATAATAAAAGTAGAAGAGAGTTAGAGTATGCTATTGAAGTTGGAATCGGCTGTGTTATTATTGATAACTTTTATGAAATTGAACTTTTAAGAAGCATCTTACAAGAAAAACAAACAGAAATGGATGTTTTGTTTCGTATTACACCAGGAATTGAATCTGAAACTCATAAATTTATTATGACGGGAAATGAAGACTCTAAGTTTGGTTTTAATCTTGCAAATGGTCAGGCTGATCAGGCTTTTAAAAAGGTGTATAATGATCCTAATATAAAATTAAAAGGAGTACACAGCCATATTGGCTCTCAAATTTTTTCAGAAGTTAGTTTTAAAAAAGCTGCTGAACTTCTATTTAGCTTAATTGCTCGTTGGAAGAAGGAAACAGGCTTCATACCTCAAGTAATGAACTTTGGTGGTGGTTTTGGAATTAAGTATACAGAAGACGATCAACCAATTGAAGCTTTTAAATATGTTCAATCTTTAATTGATGAAACAAGAAAACAAAGTGAGAACTTGTCTATCCCTATGCCTGAAATTTGGATAGAGCCGGGTCGTTCAATTGTAGGAGACGCTGGTGTAAGTTTATATGAACTTGGCTCAAGAAAAGATATCCCTGGGATACGTTCTTATGTATCAGTTGATGGTGGAATGCATGATAATATTCGTCCGGCTTTATATGAAGCTAAGTATGAAGCGGTACTAGCTAATCGAGTGATTTCAGAAAACCTGGAAAATGTTTCTGTTGCAGGGAAGTGCTGTGAGTCAGGTGACATGTTAATTTGGGATATTAACTTGCCAAAACCAAAAGCTAAAGATATTTTAGCTGTATTCTCTACAGGAGCTTATGGTTATTCAATGGCAAGTAATTATAATCGCTTTCCAAAACCAGCTGTTGTTTTTGTAGAGAATGGTATTGATCATTTAGTTGTTCAACGTGAAAGTAATGAAGATATTATCCGAAATGATTTATCCTACTTAAAAGATTGATTATCTGATGAATTATCGGTAAAATACCTATGGATAGAAAGGGAGAGATAGAAATGAAAAAAGGTTATTTTGAGTTAGAAAATGGAGACAAAATTGAGTTTGAATTATTCGAAGAAGAGGCACCTAATACTGTAA
>JASLIE010000199.1 GCA_030152985.1 Bacillaceae bacterium | reverse complement strand
GTACATCTTCACTTATTACACGCACAACAAATGATGTCAATCAAATTCAACAAGCACTTATGATGCTTTTGCGTATGGTTTTGACCGCTCCATTCATGTTGATTGGTGGGCTTATTATGGCCTTTAGTAAAGATTTTAAATTATCATTACTGATTTTGGCGGCAATACCTTTTATCGTTTTGACTATCTACTTCATTCTAAAAAAAGGAATGCCTTTGTTTAAAGAGGTTCAGGTTCGTTTAGATCATTTAAATCGAATTTTACGAGAAAATCTGATGGGAATTCGAGTGATTCGTGCTTTTACCAATGAAAAAAATGAAGAAAAGAGATTAAAAGAATCAAGTTTCAATTTAATGAACGTTTCAATTAAGGTTAATCGAATTATGGCATTTACAATGCCAATGATGATGCTATTGATGAATCTAACAATTGTCTTAATCATTTGGTTTGGTGGTTTTCGTATTGAGCAAGGAAGTATGCAAATTGGTGATTTAATGGCATTTATTCAATATGTCACTTTAATTATGTTTGCTTTAATTATGGCATCGATGATGTTTGTTGTTATACCGAGAGCAACAGTATCAGCAACACGAATTGAAGAAGTCTTAAAACTAGAAAAAACCGTCCATCAAACAGGAAATAAATTGTTAAATCAATCAAGTTCAATTAAGTTTGAAAATGTCAGCTTTAAATATCCGGGAGCAAATGAAGCGGTGTTAGAAAATATTAGCTTTGAAGGAAAAGCTGGAGAAACCATTGCAATTATTGGTGGGACCGGTTCAGGTAAGACAAGTTTATTAAATTTAATCACACGTTTATATGAAGTTTCAGCTGGTAAAATTTATGTGAATGGCATCGATCAGAAAGAAACAACTTATGAAAATTTAAGAGAAGAAATCGGTCTCGTTCCACAAAAGGCTAACTTATTTTCAGGAACTGTACTTGAAAATATTCGGTATGGTAAACCCGATGCAACACGAGAAGAAGTGAAGCGAGCAGCTGAAATTGCTCAAGCAGACACCTTTATTCAAGCGCTTAAAGATGGTTATGATACTCAAATCGAACAGGCAGGTGCGAATTTGTCTGGTGGACAAAAGCAACGTTTGGCAATTGCACGAGCCTTAGTAAGGCAGCCTAAAATATATTTATTTGACGATAGTTTTTCAGCACTTGATTATGAAACGGATTCAAAACTGAGAAAAGCGCTTCGATCAGAAGTTGAGCACTCACTTGTTATTATTGTCGGACAACGTGTAAATTCTGTCAAAAATGCAGATCGAATTTTAGTTCTTGAAGCAGGTCGAATTGTTGATCAGGGAAGTCACGAAGCGTTACTTGAATCGAGTCAAGTTTATCAAGAAATTGTCAAATCACAGAATCAAGGGGAGGTGGTTAAATGAGTAAAAAAACAAAGGGAAATGCTCCTCGTGGCCACGGTGGTATGTTAGTCGGTTTAGAAAAACCTAAGGATTTTAAGGGGAGTTTTCGTCGTTTATTAACTTATTTAAAACCACTAAAGTATCAAATATACTTGGTTATTTTTTTAGCAGTCTTAGGAACAACTTTTGCCGTTTTAGGTCCTAAAGTAATGGGAGATGCGATTACAGTTTTATTTGAAGTGACTTATGAAAAAATTAAAGGGAGTGAAGGCGCTTCAATAGACTTCCCTAAAGTTGGTCGAATTTTATTACTTTTAGCGGTGCTTTATATTTTAAGTAGTGTCTTTCAATTTTTTCAAACCTTTATTATGGCTTCAGTTGCTCAAAAGACAGTTTATGACTTACGTGAAGCTGTTTTTAGTAAAATGAATCATTTGCCACTTAATTATTATGATCAAAAATCACATGGTGATACATTGAGTCGGGTCACAAACGATATCGATACGATTGCATCAACATTACAACAAACAATGACTCAATTTATTACTTCACTCATCACTATTATTGGGATTATTATTATGATGTTTTGGATCAGTCCTTTGCTTACAATTATTGCAATTGTGAGTATTCCGGTTTCAGTATTTGTGATAAAGCCACTGATTAAACGTTCACAAAAGCATTTTCAAGCGCAACAAAATCGTTTAGGTGCATTGAATGGACATATTGAGGAAATGTATACAAATCATGAAGTGATTACAGCATATAGTCGTCAATCAAGTTCAGTTGGTGAATTTAAGGAAGTCAATAGTGAACTCTTTAATGCAAGTAAAAAAGCACAATTTATCTCAGGTATTATTATGCCTTTAATGTCTTTTGTAGGGAATATCTCTTATGTTTTAATTAGTATTGTTGGTGGAATTTTAGTCACACAGCGTGCGATTACAATAGGTGATATTCAAGCCTTTATTACCTATTCTAAACAATTTTCACAACCTATTACACAAACAGCGAATATAGCAAATATTATTCAATCAACAATCGCAGCTGCTGAAAGAGTTTTTGAGTTGCTTGATGAAGAAGAAGAACAAGAAGAAGTGAGTGAAAGATTAGAGAATGTTAAAGGTAATGTTTGTTTTGAATCAGTTTCATTTGGTTATGACGAGCTTTTAATTAAAAATTTAAACCTTTCAATTAATCAAGGTGAAACGATTGCAATTGTGGGTCCGACAGGCGCAGGTAAGACGACCTTGATAAATCTGTTAATGCGATTTTATGAGTTAAATGATGGAAAAATTAAAATTGATGGAAAAGATATTAACACCGTATCGCGGACAAACTTACGTGAGCAATTTGGTATGGTTTTACAAGATACCTGGTTATTTAATGGGACAATCAAGGAAAATATTGCTTACGGAAAACAAAAGGCTACAGAAGAAGAAATTCTTTTAGCATCTAAGGCTGCAAGAGCACATAACTTTATTCAAACCCTACCTGAAGGTTATGAAACTGTTTTAAATGAAGAAGCGTCAAATATTTCATCTGGACAAAAACAGCTTATTACGATTGCACGTGCACTTCTATCTGATGCACCGATGATGATTTTAGATGAGGCAACATCAAATGTAGACACACGAACAGAGCTACAAATCCAACAAGCTATGATGACATTAATGAAGGGGCGAACAAGTTTTGTTATTGCTCATCGTCTTTCAACAATTCAAAATGCTGATCTTATTTTGGTCTTAGATGAAGGAGATATTATAGAAAAAGGTTCACATTCAGAACTTTTAGCAAAACAAGGCTTTTATTACCGACTTTACCAAAGTCAATTTAGTGAAAACAAAGTAGGCTAAATGTTAAAGGAAGCGATTAAAATGATTGAAACAATTACAGAAGTACAAACTAAAAAAACAATTAAGGCAGATTTAGAAAGGTTAGGGGTAAAAAAAGGAATGACCTTAATCGTTCATTCATCTTTAAGTTCTTTAGGTTATGTTGTAGGTGGACAATTGACTGTGATCCAAGCACTACAAGAAGTATTGACTGAAGAAGGAACACTTGTTATGCCCACACATTCATCTAATGTTTCTGATCCAAAGTATTGGGTAAGTCCACGTAGTCCGCGTAAATTATGGCGTGAAATGCGGGCTCAAATGCCAGCATATAATCCTGACTTGACACCTTCATTTCGTGTAGGTGTCATTCCTGAACTCTTCCGAACTTTACCTGGAGTTATACGAAGCAAGCATCCAGTTTATTCTTTTGCAGCTTGGGGGAAACATAAAGAACAGGTTATTCATAATCAAACCTTAGATCACGGATTAGGTGAGGACTCACCGATAGCAGAAATTTATAAACTAGATGGTCATGTACTGATGCTCGGAACGAATTACAATACAAATACCTCGATGCATCTAGCTGAACATCGAACTGGAGTTTTCCCTATAATTATCCAATCGAGTCCAATTTTAGTTAATGGGAAGAAGGTTTGGAA
>JASLIE010000273.1 GCA_030152985.1 Bacillaceae bacterium | reverse complement strand
TTTTTTATTCGCTAACGAACGGTAATAAAGCCATGCTACGCGCACGCTTAATTGCGATCGTTAATTTACGTTGATACTTAGCTGACGTTCCAGTTACACGGCGTGGTAAAATTTTACCACGTTCAGAAATGAAACGTTTGAGTAACTCTGTATCTTTGTAATCGATGTGTGTAATCCCATTTGCTGTGAAATAACACATCTTTCTACGTCTTGGTCTTCCTCCACGTCTTCCACCCATTTATATCAACTCCTACATTATTTTATAGTTAGAAGGGTAAATCATCGTCTGAAATATCGATCGGTTCGCCTTCTGTTTTAAAGGGTTCATTTGTTGTTTGTTGATTATGTGTTTGATTACCAAACGATGGTGCAGCTGATTCTTGACTGTAGCCACCAAACTGATTATCTTGTGGTCTACTCTGCTGTGCATTTCTTGGCTCTAAGAATTGAATTGTCTCAGCCAGTACTTCTGTTACAAAAACACGTTTACCATCTTTGTCATCGTATGAACGTGTTTGAATACGTCCATCCACACCAATTAAACTTCCTTTTTTCATATAATTCGCAAGGTTTTCTGCCTGATTTCTCCATGCAACACAGTTAATAAAATCAGCTTCTTGTTCACCTTGTTGATTTTTAAATGGACGATTTGCAGCTACTGTAAAGTTAGCTACTGCAACCCCATTTGGTGTATAGCGTAAATCGGGATCTCTCGTTAATCTTCCTACGATAACGGCACGATTCAACATTTGAACCACTCCCTCTTCATTATTGTTCGTCTCTAACGACTAAATGACGGAGAATATCGTCTGAGAATTTAGCTTGACGATCAAATTCGCTAACAGCTTCTTGATTACCAGCAAAATTAATCACAACGTAAAAACCATCACGGTAGTCATTGATTTCATATGCAAAACGGCGTTTACCTAGCTCATCAACTTTAGCAATTTCTGCTCCATTATCTGTTAAGATCTTGTTGAAACGCTCAAGTAATGCGTTATGTGCTTCTTCTTCAATGTCTGGACGGATGATATACATAATTTCATACTTTGTCATCCCCTACACCTCCTCTTGGACTATGCGGCTCCCTATCTCTTTAGCTTAAAAAGTGTGAGAGCAAGGAATAATCACTTATTTTCTTACAAGTATATATTATACCAAAATAGATCGAACTAATCAATTATTTTATACGTTAAAACGGAAATGAATGACATCCCCATCTTGAACAAGATAGTCTTTACCTTCTAAACGGACTTTCCCATTTTCACGTGCTTTTGCCATCGACTCTGCCTCATATAAATCTTCATAAGAAACAGTTTCTGCTCGAATAAACCCGCGCTCAAAGTCTGTATGAATAATTCCTGCTGCTTGTGGTGCAGTCATCCCCTTCTTAAAGGTCCATGCTCTAACTTCTTCTACTCCAGCTGTGAAATAAGTACCAAAACCTAAAAGATCATAAGCGGCCTTAATTAATTGATCAAGTCCTGATTGTTCAATCCCTAATTCTTCTAAGAACATGGCTTTTTCTTCATCGTCTAATTCTGAGATTTCCTCTTCAATCTTTGCACTTATTACAATAACATCTGCATCGTCTTTTGCACTATATTCTCTTACTTCTTGAACATATTTATTCTCTTCATCGCCACCAACTTCATCTTCACCGACATTTGCTACATATAGAACTGGCTTTGCTGTGAGCAAATGAAGTTGTTTAACATGTGGCATTTGTTCCTCGGTAAATTCGATTGAACGTGCTGGTTGTTCTGCTTCTAGACCTTCTTTTAACTTTTTCATGACTTCAAATTCTTGTAAGGCGTCTTTATCTTTTTGACGAGCTAATTTTTCAGTTCGTTCATAACGACGTGTGACTGTCTCAAGGTCTGCTAAAATCAACTCTAAATTAATTGTTTCAATATCATCAATAGGATTTACCTTACCTGAGACATGTGTAATGTTTTCATCTTCAAAACAACGAACAACATGACAAATTGCATCTACTTGCCTAATATGTGATAAAAATTGGTTACCTAAACCTTCTCCCTTACTTGCCCCTTCAACAATTCCTGCAATGTCTGTAAACTCAAATGCTGTTGGGACAGTTTTCTTTGGTTGAACAAAACGCGTCAGTTCATTTAATCTTTCATCTGGTACTTCAACAATTCCGACATTTGGATCAATTGTACAGAAGGGATAGTTTTCTGATTCCGCTCCTGCTTGTGTAATTGCATTAAATAAGGTTGACTTACCTACGTTTGGTAAACCAACAATTCCTGCTGTTAATGACATTAATAATTCCTCTCCTTAAGGTTTCATTCAAATTGAATAGGAATATATCTAGCATATACCTATATTTAAAAAGCTCAAATCGATTGTTTTCTATTTTTAAGCTTTAATTTCTTTAAAAATACTTCTTTATTATACCATTAAATAATTTTAAACTTAGACTTCTTCGTGTTTTTCAATTACTCTTTTTAACTTTCGGTCAAATTCCCTTCTCGGCATCATGATACTCCGATCACAAGCTAAACATTTAATCCTAATATCAGCACCCAAGCGAATAATTCGCCACTTATTTTCTCCGCATGGATGTGGCTTTTTCATCTCAACCAGATCATTTAAATCATATGTTTTCTTTGTCATGTGTATCCACCTCTTTTTGTCCTTCATCATTTGAATACATAATTAGACGGGGTGCCGGTAAACTAAGATCATCGACATAAAGTGCCTTTTGGTATGCTTCTCTCATATATCTTCCGACTTCCCATTGTTCATCCGGTGCTGTTTCTCCAATTACCTTGACAACATAATGTGATAAATCCAGCGATTCTATCCCTAAAAGCTTTGGTACCTCTACAAAGTAGTCCGTTTCCCGGAACATACGCTCGGAAGTTTTGTTAATAACGTCTTTTGCACGCTCGATATCTGTTTCATAAGGTAAATTGATCAGCGCAGATGCAATTCCATTATGAATTGAAAAGTTAGTTACTTGTGTAATGTTTCCATTTGGAATAACATAGCGTTCACCTGCAAAACTTTTAATCTTTGTTGTACGAAGACCTATTTCTTCAACATTTCCTTCAACATCTGATACAAGCACATGATCTCCTACAGCAAATTGATCCTCAAACACAATAAAAAATCCTGAAATAATATCTTTTACTAAGTTTTGCGCTCCAAAACCAATTGCTAATCCAGCAATCCCCGCACCAGCTAACAAGGGACCTATTTTAATACCTACCGTTTGAAGCAAGGTCAATATTGTAAGCAAATAAACTGTGTAAACTAAGGTGTTCTCTATAAGCTTCTTCAACGTTTCTTCTCGACGTTTACTTATTCGAATCGGTGAATTTTCACGTGGTGTAAAGATACGCTCAATAATCTTTTTTCCTAAGCGAATAACCAAGTATGCGATAATTATGATCGCTATAATTTTAAAAAACACAGTGAGTGCAGCTGTAATAAATGCTTCACTTAATAAATAATCAAAGAAACGCACAAGCTCTCGTTTAATTAGCTCCAAGCTCTTCATCTCCTATCTCTTCTATTATAATATAAAATAAACAAGATAGATAACGATTACAGTTAAAACCCCTGGAAGTAAGTTAGCAATTTTAATTTTAGTCAGATTTAACATATTTAAACCTATAGCTAAAATCATTACACCGCCTACTCCAGTTAATTCGAGTAATAAGCCATCTAAAAACGCTTGTGGCACATAGTTAGTAATTTGTGTTGCAAGCAAGCTAATCGTCCCCTGATAAATTAACACAGGTAAAGCAGATAAAATAACACTAAAACCTAAAGTTGTCGTTAATACAATTGAAGTAAAGCCGTCTAAAAATGCCTTAGTCATTAAAATATTGTGTTCATTATGTAAGCCGCTCTCTAAAGCACCTAGCACAGCCATTGCACCTACAACATATAGCAAGGATGCTGTTATAAATCCTTGTAAAACATTATCGCTTTGTGTTTTAGCTAGTCTAAGACTCAGTCTTTCTGAAAAAATATTTAACCGTTCTTCTATTTCAAAGAACTGTCCAATAAAAGCACCTGTCAAGAGTGATAATAAAACAATAATCGTATTTTCACTTGTAAGTGACATTTGAACACCTATTATTATGACAACTAAGGCAATCACTTGTGTGAATATCTGTTTATACTCTTCTTTAATCGCCGTTAAACTTAAGCCTATTAATGATCCTACTATGATAAAAACAACATTGATCAATGTTCCTAATAATACGATCTTCATCACTCTCTCTAAAATGTTTCACGTGAAACATACAGAAATAAAAAGACCGACATGAGTAGTCAGC
>JASLIE010000168.1 GCA_030152985.1 Bacillaceae bacterium | reverse complement strand
CTGTTTACGCCCGGTTCGTTATGTTGAAGGTGTTCCTTCACCAGTTAAACGTCCAGAAGATGTAGACATGGTTATCTTCCGTGAAAACACAGAAGACATTTATGCAGGAATTGAGTGGCAAGAAGGTACAGAAGAAGTCAAAAAGGTAGTAGACTTTCTACAAAACGAAATGGGAGTTAAAAATATTCGCTTTCCAGAAACATCAGGAATTGGTGTGAAACCAGTATCTGAAGAAGGAACAAAACGTCTTGTTCGTTCAGCGATTGAGTATGCAATTGAGGAAAATCGTGACAGTGTAACACTTGTTCATAAAGGAAATATTATGAAGTTTACAGAAGGTGCATTCAAAGAGTGGGGATACGAAGTTGCTGAAGAAGAGTTTGGCGATAAAGTATTCACATGGGCAGAATATGACCGTATTGTTGAAAAAGACGGAAAAGACGCTGCTAACAAAGCACAAGATGAGGCACTTGCTGCAGGTAAAATCTTAATTAAAGACGCTATTGCAGACATCTTCTTACAACAAATCTTAACTCGTCCAGATGAGTTTGATGTTGTAGTTACAATGAACTTAAATGGTGACTACATCTCAGATGCATTAGCTGCACAAGTTGGTGGTATCGGAATTGCTCCAGGAGCAAACATTAACTACTTAACAGGTCATGCAATTTTTGAAGCTACACATGGTACAGCTCCAAAATATGCGGGTCTAGATAAAGTTAACCCATCATCAGTTATTCTTTCAGGTGTCTTAATGTTAGAGTACATGGGCTGGAATGAAGCTGCTGATCTAATTAACAATTCAATTGATAAGACAATCTCGTCAAAAGTTGTCACATATGACTTCGCTCGTTTAATGGATGATGCAAAAGAAGTTAAGTGTTCAGAATTCGGAGACGCACTGATTGAAAATATGTAATTTTAATTAAAGAATGCGGATGGGAGCAGATATAATGAGCATTAAACGTAAAAAAATCTCAGTAATCGGTTCAGGGTTTACAGGAGCTACAACAGCCTTTTTACTCGCTCAAAAAGAGTTAGGTGACGTTGTTTTAGTTGATATTCCAGACATGGAGAACCCAACTAAGGGAAAAGCCTTAGATATGCTCGAAGCATCTCCAGTACAAGGTTTTGACGCTAAAATTATCGGGACATCAGACTATGCTGAAACAAAAGATTCAGATCTTGTTATTGTCACAGCTGGAATTGCGCGTAAACCAGGTATGAGTCGTGATGATTTAGTCAATACAAATGCCAAGATCATGAAATCTGTCGCTGCTGAAATTAAAAAGCATGCACCTGAAAGTTTCATCATTGTTTTATCAAACCCAGTAGATGCGATGACTTATACATTCTTTAAAGAAACAGGGTTTCCAAAAGAAAGAGTCATCGGACAATCAGGCGTTCTCGATACAGCAAGATTTAGAACATTTGTTGCAGAGGAGCTAAACTTATCTGTAAAAGATGTGACAGGTTTTGTATTAGGGGGACACGGTGATGATATGGTTCCACTTATCCGTTATTCATATGCGGGTGGTATTCCACTCGAAAAATTAATTGAAAAAGATCGTCTTGATGCGATTGTCGAACGCACCCGTAAAGGTGGCGGTGAAATTGTTGAGCTTTTAGGAAATGGGAGTGCTTATTATGCACCAGCAGCTGCGATCACAGAAATGGCAGAAGCAATTTTAAAAGATCAACGTCGTGTTTTACCTTCAATTGCATATTTAGAAGGTGAATATGGCTATACTGATTTATATTTAGGCGTACCGACCATTATAGGTGGTGGGGGAATTGAAGAAGTTATCGAACTTGACTTAACAGATGATGAAAAGAAAGCCTTAGATAAATCAGTTGAATCGGTTAAATCAGTTATGACGATTCTAAAATAAAAAAACTCTCACTTAGTGAGAGTTTTTTTATTTTGTAAATTTAATGTTAAATTTAGATAAAATTGATGTTTATTTTGGAAAGCATGTAGAAGTAATGATATGATTAGTTCAAATGATAAGATGAAAAGAGGGCCTATGTGTGAAGCAAACAATTTTAATCGTAGAAGATGAACCGTCGATTGTCATGCTCTTAAAATATAATATAGAAAAAGCAGGCTTTTATACAGATGTTGCATATAATGGTGAAGATGCAGTAAAAAAAGCAAGACAGCAATCATTTGATTTAATTGTCTTAGATTTAATGCTACCTAAAATGGATGGGACTGAAGTTTGTCAGACACTACGGAAAGAAAAAGATGATGTTCCAATTTTAATGTTAACTGCAAAAGATAGTGAGTATGATAAGGTAAGTGGACTTGAAATGGGAGCAGATGATTATTTGACCAAACCCTTTAGTCCACGTGAACTTATTGCGCGTATAAATGCTATATTAAGGCGATTTGATAAATCAAATCAAGATAATGGAAGGCTTAAGATTGAAATTGGTGACTTGTTAATTCAACCTGAATTATATACAGCTACAAAAGCTGGTGAAGAACTTGATCTGACACGAAAAGAATTTGAATTACTCGTTTATTTAGCAGAACATGCTAATAAGATTCTTTCAAGAGAGCAACTCTTAAGTGCTGTTTGGGACTATGATTTTGTCGGTGATACGCGGATTGTTGATGTTCACATTAGTCACCTTAGGGATAAAATAGAAAAAGATACGAAGAAACCAGAATACATTAAAACAATTCGTGGTTTTGGATATAAGTTGGAGGAACCTAAATGAAAAGAGTGATGTCTAAAACACTAGGCTTATATATCGGTGTTATTTTTATGATACTTTTAGCAACGGGACTAGTCTTAAGTTCTGTTGTGACAAATTACATACTACTTGCTGCAGTCCTTCTGATTGTATTCATTGTATTTACCTTATTACTTGTCTTTGTATTTGAAAAATATTTTAAACCAATTGAAAAAATATCCGTGACTATGGACAAGTTATTAAAAGGAAATTATCGAACACGTATTAACGAATCAATGGGAGGAACTTTAGGCGATGTAAGTAGTAAGATGAATGCTTTGGCTCGAAACTTAAGTGAATTAACTATTCAAGAGCAAATTCAAGCCGAACAATTATCAACAGTCATAGACAATTCAGAAAGTGGCCTTGTTCTAATTGATGAGAAAGGATATATTCATTTAGTCAATCGAAAGTTTATTTCAATGTTTGGTAAAGAACCGAAAGATTATGTCGGTTATCTTTATTACAATGTCTTAGAGAATGAGCAGATACATCACACAGTTCAAGAAACATTTCTCTATGAAAAAAACATTAAACATTTATTCTCACTCGAAAATGATCAATCAGTAGAAAAGCAGTACTTAGAGATTGTCGGTGCACCAATATTTAACGAAAGAAATATGTTACGTGGTGCTGTACTTGTTATTTACGATATAACAGAGTTTAAAAACTTAGAAGTGATGCGTAAAGATTTTGTTGCAAATGTTTCTCACGAATTAAAAACACCTATTACTTCTATCAAGGGTTTTTCAGAAACATTATTAGATGGTGCAGGAGAAGATGAAGCGACACGTAATGAGTTTTTAAAAATAATTAATGATGAGAGTGAACGCATTCAATTTTTGATTGATGACCTGCTTATTTTGTCCAAACTTGAAAAAGATGAATTTGTTTTAGAGTATAGTCAGCTAGATACAGATAAACTTGTAGAAGAAATTAAACCAATTATTGCTCAGCAAGCGAGTCAAAAACAGCTTCAATTTAAATGCGAAAACATTGTTAAAACAAAATTTGAAGCAGATGAGGAAAAGGTAAAACAAGTCTTGATCAACCTCTTAGCTAATGCTATTAACTACACAGCGAAAGAAGGCACTATTGAACTGAGTGTAGAAGAATCAGATGAATTTATTTTATTTAAAGTAGCTGATTCGGGTATTGGTATTTCGAGTGAAGCTTTACCACGTATTTTTGAACGATTTTATCGTGTAGATAAAGCAAGAAGTAGAGATACGGGGGGGACAGGACTTGGTCTTGCCATTGTGAAACATATTGTTGAAGTGCATCAAGGTGAAATTTCAGTAGACAGTGAGTTAGGTGTCGGAACAACATTTGAAATTAAACTACCAAAAGAACAAGCATAAAAACACTTACTACAAAAGTAAGTGTTTTTCCTTTATAATAGAAATGAGATAGGAGTGGTGATTATGAAAGAAAAGCTCGTTTTGATTGATGGAAATAGTTTACTTTATCGTGCTTATTATGCTTTACCCTTACTACATAATGATAAAGGTGTTTATACAAATGCAGTATACGGTTTTACTACCATCTTGTTAAATATTTTAGAAGAAGAGAAACCAACGCACATCTTAGTTGCTTTTGATGCAGGTAAGACAACATTTAGACATGAATCATATAAAGAGTACAAAGGAGGTAGGCAAAAAACCCCACCAGAGCTTTCGGAACAATTTCCATTAACAAAAGAGTTGCTTGAAGCTTTTAATATCCCTTTTTATGAGCTTGATTTATACGAAGCAGATGACATCATAGGAACACTAGCTAAGCAAGCAAGTAATAACAAGTGGGAGGTTAAAGTGATTTCTGGTGACCAAGATTTACTTCAACTTGTCTCAGAACAGGTTACCGTTGATTTAACTAAAAAAGGCGTTAGCGAAGTTGCTTCCTATACACCAGAGTCCTTATTTGAAGAAATGGAGTTAAAGGCAGAGCAAATTATTGAGCTTAAAG
>JASLIE010000158.1 GCA_030152985.1 Bacillaceae bacterium | reverse complement strand
AGGAAGGACTGACTCATAAAGAACTTAACAATAGTAAAGAACAATTAAAAGGTCAAATGATGCTGAGTTTAGAAAATACAAGCAGTCGAATGATGCGTAATGGACGAAATGAACTTCTATTAAGACGTCACAAAAGCTTAGATGATTTGATTAAAGAGCTCGATCTTGTTTCAGAAGCTTCTATTCGTGAGTTGAGTGAATACTTGTTTAAACAAAAGCCTGCTATCGCACTGATTGCACCAGGAACACTTTAAAGCGTAAATATTCTGTAAATAGTACTTTAATTTAATTAAGTATGTTAAAATATAGGCAGAAATCATTTATTACTCGAAAGTAGGGGTTAAGTTATGTCAAAGACAAAAAAGTATAATGTTGCAGTAGTTGGTGCTACAGGTGCGGTCGGACAAAATATCATCAAGTATATTGAAGAAGGTATAATTCCAGTTGAACAAGTTAAATTACTATCTTCAAAGCGTTCTGCTGGAACTAAGATAAAGCTTAATCAGACAGAAATAACGGTTGAAGAAGCAACAGAGTCAAGCTTTGAAAATATTGATATTGCTTTCTTTTCAGCAGGAGGTTCAGTTTCAGAAGCACTTATTCCTGCAGCTATAAAAAGTGGAGCAATCGCTATTGATAACACGAGTGCCTTTCGAATGAATCCAGAGGTACCCTTAGTTGTTCCAGAAGTGAATGCTGATCATTTAAAGAATAACAAGGGGTTAATCGCTAACCCTAACTGTTCAACGATTCAGATGGTTGCAGCACTAAAACCAGTACAAGAGCATCTTGGTTTAAATAAAATTATTGTTTCAACTTATCAAGCTGTTTCAGGAGCAGGTCTTGCAGCTCAAGAAGAAATGATTAGTCAAACAAAACAGTTTTTAAATAATGAGGAAATGACAGCAGATATTTTACCAGCAGGATCAGATAAAAAACATTATCCAATTGCTTTTAACGCACTTCCTCAAATTGATGTTTTTGAAGAAAATGGTTATACAAAAGAAGAGATGAAAATGATTGATGAAACTAAAAAAATTATGAGTGATGAATCTCTTGAAGTTGCAGCAACTTGTGTCAGATTACCGGTATTTACATCCCATGCGGAAAGTGTTTATGTTGAAATAGATAAAGAAAATGTATCTGTTAAGGAGTTTCAGGAAATAATTGCTTCAGGTGAAGGGGTTGTTCTCCAAGATGACCCATCAACACAAACATATCCAACACCGCTTAGTTCAGCAGAGAAAAAAGAGGTCTTTGTAGGCCGGATAAGAAAAGATCTTGATAATGATAAGGGTTTTCACTTATGGATTGTGTCAGATAACTTAATTAAGGGAGCAGCATGGAATACAGTACAAATTGCTGAATCATTGATTAAACAAAATTTAGTGTAAAATAAAAAGCAGCTGAGGCTGCTTTTTATTTGCCTAATTTTAAAGTCAATTATGCTATACTAAAAGGAGCAGATTGAAATGAGGTTTATTAAAAATGTCAAAAAAGAAAAAAAGAACGACAAAAAAGAAAAAGCAAACAAATTTAACCAAGGAGCTCTTAGGGCTTTTCTTTATCCTACTCGGTATATTTAGTTTGGGATCACGTTTTTTTAGCGACGGCTTTATTCCATCTATATTAGAATATGCGCTTAGATTTTTATTTGGTTTTTGGTATTTTATTGGCTCAATATTCATATTAGTAATAGGCGTTTATTTAATATTTAAACGACGTTACCCGAACTTGATTCATAAAAAGTTTTTGGGATTTTATTTACTCTTCAGTGGGATTCTTCTTCTGACACATATTTATTTAATTGAACCCCTTCTTGTAGGTAATGAATCTGTATTAACTGTTACATGGGATAATTATATAAGTTATACACGTAATGAATTACCAGGCTATCAAACAGCTGGAGGAATAATTGGTGGCTTAATATTTTCTGTTTTTTACTATCTTTTCTCTAGTTTTGGAGCAAAACTACTTGCTATTTTTATCGTAATAAGTGCCCTTCTTATTTTAACTAATATTACCTTAAAGCAAGTATTAACATATTTAAAAGAAGTCTTCCAGAACTTAACTCAGCACCTTAAGTCAAAGAGAACAGAAAAAACAACAAAAAAAGAAGAAGTTTTGGATCCAGTTGTCGAAACAAAAGAACTTTCTCCAGAAATAAATGAGGTACCAGCACTCGAAATAAATGATTCAAATGAAGTTGTTAATCAAACTCAAGGTGATGATGAGATAAATATTGAGCATCAAGAAGTAACCAATGAAGATTATAGTCTCCCTTCATTAAACTTGTTATCATCACCTAAAGCAAATGCACAGTCACATGACAAAAAACACATTAAAAAAACAGTTGAAATTTTAGAAAAAACTTTTGAAAGTTTTAATGTTGCTGCATCAGTTTCTAAAGTACATGTAGGACCTGCTGTCACTAAGTATGAGGTTAACCCTGAGGCCGGAGTTAAAGTAAGTCGGATTGTCAATTTACATGATGATATTGCGCTTGCTTTAGCTGCTCAAGGCATCCGAATTGAAGCACCGATCCCTGGTAAAGCTGCAGTAGGTATTGAAGTACCAAATGAAAATGTTTCAATGGTTTCATTAAGGGAAGTCATTGAACCTTCTCAACAATCAGATAAAAAGTTGTTATTTGGTCTTGGGCGAGATATTTCAGGTAACGCAATTGTTGGTGAATTAAATAAAATGCCACACATGCTGATTGCAGGTGCAACTGGAAGTGGAAAAAGTGTCTGTATAAATGGAATTATTACCTCTATTTTAATGCGTGCTAAACCGCATGAGGTGAAAATGATGATGATTGACCCTAAAAAAGTTGAACTTAATGTTTATAATGGGATACCGCATTTACTTACACCTGTTGTAACTGATCCGAAACTTGCAGCCATGGCATTAAAGAAAGTTGTCGCAGAGATGGAAAGGCGTTATGATTTATTTTCAGAAACAGGTACACGAAATCTTGAGGGCTATAATGCCTATTTAAAAAAAGAAAAGGAAAACTTGGATGAAAGTGTTCAAGCCTTACCGTATATTGTAGTTTTAGTTGATGAGCTGGCTGATTTAATGATGGTAGCTTCAAGTGAAGTAGAAGATACCATCACAAGACTTGCACAAATGGCACGTGCAGCTGGCATTCATTTAATTATTGCAACGCAGCGTCCTTCGGTTGATGTAATCACCGGTGTCATTAAAGCGAATATACCTTCACGAATTGCCTTTAGTGTTTCTTCACAAATTGATTCACGTACCATTCTTGATATGGGCGGAGCTGAAAAATTACTCGGGCGTGGAGATATGCTTTATATGCCAGTCGGAATGAATAAACCCCTCCGAGTTCAAGGTGCATTTTTATCTGATGAAGAAGTAGAAAAGGTTGTTGAACATTGCATTAGCCAACAAGAAGTTGTTTATCAAGAAGAAATGATTCCTGATGAAGCTTCACAACCTGATGAAGAAGTTGAAGATGAGCTGTATTTTGAAGCTGTAAAAATAGTTGTTGAGGCAGAACGAGCGAGTATTTCGATGTTGCAAAGGCGATTAAATATAGGCTTTAATCGTGCAGCAAGATTAGTTGATTTTATGGAGGAACGCGGTGTTGTAGGGGCAGCTGAGGGACCTAAACCACGTACAGTTTTAATCACACAAGAAGAGCTCGAGGCTACGGAAAATAAATGATAAGTACAAAGATTTATTTTATCGTTTGATAATGGTATATTAATAATTGACAATAGAATGAGTAATTGTATAAAATGAGTCATGCACTCATGCAATTAAAAAAAGGAGGAAAAAAGATGAAGAATCGTAAGTTTTTAATAAGCTTTATTTTATTGCTCTCAGTCAGTATGCTGCTTGCAGCTTGTGGGGGCGGAGATGATTCAAAAGAGGATAAAGAAACAAGTGATAGCGCAGAAGAAACAAACTTTACTGCTGCTATGGTAACGGATGTTGGTGGGGTAGATGATAAGTCATTTAACCAATCAGCATGGGAAGGTTTACAAGAGTGGGGTAAAGAGCATGGTCTTGAAAAAGGCACTGATGGTTTTGATTATGCACAATCAGCAGATGATTCAGACTATTTACCAAACTTAACGCGTCTTGTAAAGAATGACTTTGATGTTGTGTTTGGAATTGGATTTTTACTTCAAGATGCGATTGAAGAGATTGCAGAGCAAAATCCAGATAATAATTTTGCAATTGTAGATACGCTAGCTGAAGGTGATAACGTAGCAAGTATTACATTTGCTGAACATGAAGGTTCATTTTTAGTTGGAGTTGCTGCAGCGATGAAAACTGAAACAGATAAACTTGGCTTTATCGGTGGTGTTGATTCAGATTTAATTAACAAATTTGAAGCAGGCTTTGTTGCAGGAGCTAAGTCAGTTAATCCTGATATTGAAGTTGATATTCAATATGCTGAGGACTTTAACGCAACAGATAAAGGTAAGTTAATTGCTACAAATATGTATAATAGTGGCGCAGATGTTATTTATCACGCAGCAGGTGGAACAGGTAACGGTCTATTCGCTCAAGCAAAAGACATGAAACAAAATGATCCGGATGCAAATATTTGGGTCATTGGGGTTGACCGTGACCAGCATGAAGAAGGTAAAATGGAAGATGGTTCAAGTGTCACACTTACTTCAATGGTAAAACGTGTTGATATTTCAGTTCAAGAAGTTAGTAACCTAGCAATGGATGGTAAGTTCCCAGGAGGAGAAGAAATTGTCTTTGGTTTAGAAGATGATGGTGTTAGCATGGCTACAACAAACGAAGAAGCTCTCACTGATGAAATTATAGAAGCAACAAAAGAGTGGGAAGAAAAAATCGTGAATGGTGAAATTGAAGTGCCTAAAACACGTGATGAGTTAAAGGAATTTGAAGAAAATCTATAAAAAAAGAGGCTGGCTATACCAGCCTTCTTTAAATTTTACTCTAAGATAAGGATTA
>JASLIE010000115.1 GCA_030152985.1 Bacillaceae bacterium | reverse complement strand
CTTGAACGACTGTTTCAATATATTCATTTTTAAAATCGTTTAAAGCCGTACCTTCTTCGTTTACATCAAGTTGAAATAATGTTTTAAAGGCTATTTCACGTGCATCTGTTCTTTTCATCATTGAGTTCCCTCGCATTCGTTTATCTGTTTAAATTTTATCAGATTTATATGTAGATAGCTAGAATTACATGAAACACACAAATTAAATAAATTAAAAAGCACCTCAAAAGATTGTCTCGGATATTCTCAGTCTCCGAACAAACTTTGAGATGCTAAAAAATTGTAGAACTTTATTAAATTACTTATCTTCTTTTTCGATAATTGGATTATCTGTTAAGAAGTTTGTATTGAAATCACCTTTTTGAAACACTTCATTTTCCATAATGAGTGAGTGAAAAGGTATTGTTGTATTAATACCTTCAATAACAAACTCATCTAGTGCGCGTTTCATGCGTTTAATCGCTTCTTCTCTAGTCGGTCCATATGTAATTAATTTTGCGACCATGGAATCATAAAAAGGCGGAATAGAATAGCCTGGATAAACAGCTGAATCTACTCTCACACCTAAACCACCTGGCGCTAGATACATATCTACTTTACCTGGTGACGGCATAAAGTCTTTAAATGGATTCTCTGCGTTTATACGACACTCGATTGAATAACCATCAATTTCTATTTCATCCTGTGTATGAGATAACTCCTCATTATTAGCAATGCGAATCTGTTCTTTAATTAAGTCTACACCCGTTACCATCTCTGTTACAGGATGCTCAACTTGAATACGTGTATTCATTTCCATGAAATAAAACTGGTTATCTGTGCGATCAAAAATATATTCAATCGTCCCAGCCCCTGTATAATTAACAGCCTTTGCAGCCTTTACAGATGCCTCACCCATCTTCTTACGAATTTCAGGTGTTACAGCAGGTGATGGTGTTTCTTCAACAAGCTTTTGTAGACGACGCTGAATTGAACAATCTCTCTCGCCTAGATGAATGACATTTCCATGTTCATCAGCTAAGACTTGAATTTCAACATGACGGAAATCTTCAATAAATTTCTCAAGATAAACACCTGGGTTACCAAATGCAGCTTCTGCTTCTTTTTGAGTAATTTTCATGCCAGATTTTAGTTCTTCTTCGTTTCGAGCAACACGGATACCACGACCACCGCCACCCGCTGTTGCTTTAATAATAACTGGGTAGCCAATTTCATTTGCAACTTTTAATGCGTCTGCTTCGTCTTTTAAAACTCCGTCTGACCCAGGAACGATTGGCACTCCTGCTTCTTCCATTGTTTTACGTGCAATATCTTTAATTCCCATTTTTCTAATTGCATCCGCTGAAGGGCCAACAAACTTAATGTTAACGTCTTCACAAATGTCAGCAAAACTATCATTTTCAGCTAAAAAACCATAACCTGGGTGAATAGCATCTGTATTTGTCGCCTCTGCTACAGAAATAATATTAGGTATATTTAAATAACTGTCAGTTCCAGCTGCAGGTCCAATACAATAAGCTTCATCAGCTAATTGTACGTGTAAAGAGTCTTTATCTGCTTCTGAATAAACTGCGACCGTTTGAATACCTAATTCTTTTGCAGCTCGAATAATACGTACAGCAATTTCACCACGGTTGGCAATTAATAATTTTTTAATCAATTGTACCGCCCCTTAAATTTAGTTAGTTTTAACTCTGAATAGTGGTTGTCCGTATTCGACTAAATCTCCGTCTTCAACTAGGATTTCAACAACTTCACCTTCAAGTTCTGCTTCAATTTCATTAAATAGCTTCATTGCTTCAACGATACAAACAATTGTATCTTCTGAAACTTTTGAACCTACTTCTACATATGGATCACTTTCTGGTGATGGTTTACGGTAAAATGTTCCAACCATTGGTGATAAAATTTCTTCAACACCTTCAAGATCTTCAGTAGTTTCTGTAGCAGCTGCTGGCGCTTCTTTTGCTTCTACTTTTGGAGCAGGTGTTGGAATCTCAGCTTTTTGAACAACTGGTGCAGCATGTGCTTCTGTTTGTGCTGTTGGTGCTTCTGTAACAACACCACTTGCTTCTTTCTTAATAGTTATTTTTGAATCATCTTTCTCATAAGTGAATTTGCTAATTGACGATTTATCAATTAAACGAATTAGTTCTCTCATTTCTTGTACTTTAAACATATTTAACTCTCCTTTTTGGTGTATATAATATTTAATTCTACCATACATTTGCAAAAAAGTCTGAATCTTTTCTGATTTGTCCAAATTAACACACAATTTGACATAATTAAGTGTTAAAACGTTTACTTAATTATTTTTTCGTGATAAATAACTGCCATCTTCTGTTGATATTGTTAAAACATCACCTTGATTAATAAACAATGGAACCTGTACAACTAAACCTGTTTCAAGTGTCGCAGATTTTGTTCCACCACTCACAGTGTCACCTCTTAGACCTGGTTCAGTTTCAGTTACCTCTAAATCAACATTTTTAGGTAAATTAACTCCTAAAATTTCACTTTCAAACATGACTATATCTACTTCCATGTTTTCTTTAATAAAATCAAGTTCATACTCAATTTGATCTGTCTGAAGCTCAATCTGCTCATATGTATTTGTATCCATAAAAGCATGCGTTGAACCCGAAGCATAGAGATATTGCATTTTTTTATGTTCGATGTGAGCTCTTTTTAATCTTTCTCCAGCTCTAAATGTCTTTTCTTGAATATTTTTGTTTCTTAAGTTTCTCAGTTTAGTACGAACAAAGGCCGCACCTTTTCCAGGTTTAACATGTTGGAATTCAATGACTTGCCAAATACCTCCATCAACTTCAACAGTTGTCCCAGTTCTAAAATCATTTACTGAAATCATTTTAAATTCTCCTTGTCCTTATAAAATAATAAAGTCTTTAGTTGCCTGCGTTAATCGCTTGTTACCTGTTTCCGTAATAATTATATCATCTTCTATACGACATCCGCCAATTTGAGGTAAATAAATACCCGGCTCAACGGTGACAGCCATATTTTTCTGAAGGACGACATCTGATTGTGTTGCTAAACTTGGTGCTTCATGAACTTCAAGTCCAATTCCATGACCTGTTGAGTGACCGAAGTATTCGCCATAACCTTTTGAGGTAATATAATCTCTTGTAATCGCATCTGCTTCTTTTCCTGTCATACCTGCTTTGATTTCATTAATAGCTCTTAGTTGTGATTCAAGAACAACATCATAGATTTCTTTTAATTGACTTGATACTTCTCCTACAGCAACTGTCCGAGTAATATCTGAGATATAGCCCTTATAAAGTGCGCCGTAATCTAGTGTCACAAGTTCCCCTTTTTCAATTACTTTTTCTGAAG
The DNA here is from genome assembly GCA_030152985.1 of Bacillaceae bacterium. Taxonomy (GTDB): domain Bacteria; phylum Bacillota; class Bacilli; order Bacillales; family Amphibacillaceae; genus Pseudogracilibacillus. The sequence goes on along the minus strand of JASLIE010000115.1, from coordinate 841 downwards.
CCACTCCATGAGGTAGAGCACTTCGCTTTCCTGAAGCAACAATAATATCAAAACTTGAAGATGTTGCACCAAGTGAACGCATATACATCTCTAATTCGTTAGCAACTTCTATTTCAGTAATTCCTGGTTTAATAAAATTTAAGATATGTTCATAAGTTTTATCAGCAATTAATGCAGCTTCTTTTAAAACTTCAATTTCTTCTGTTGTTTTAATCATTCTTAAATCTTCTACTAAATTTGAAATAGGCATTAGATCAGCGTTAATCAATTCTTTTAATCTGGTATACTCCTTGAAACTGACATCGTTTTCTTCAAACGCTAAATTTGAAGTTCCATCTTGCTCAATTAAATTTGCGAGCTCTTTAAAAATATCTCCTTCATGCTTAATGATTTCAAAGTCAGGTGCTTGATTTTTAGCTTGCTCAATATACCTAAAGTCCGTTATAAAGTAAGCTTTATCAAGCGTGATAAGTGCAATTCCAGCACTTCCTGTAAAGCCTGTTATATAACGACGATTAAACTCACTTGTAATGACAATACTATCAAGCTTAGATTCCTTTAAAGTTTTACGTAAATTAGTTAATTTCATAGATACTCTCCTTTGTAATAATCCTAACTCTCTTATCATAGCAAATATTTTACTTTAAGATAAGGTAAAATAACTAGTTATTTGAATGTTTTTTTAGTATTATGAAGAGGTAAGAGAAAGTTGGTGTTTTATGAAAGAGAAAAAACCTATTTATGGTGGTCAAGCACTTATTGAGGGCGTTATGTTTACTGGTCAAAACACATCTGTTTCAGCCATTTTAAGAAATAACAAGACAGTCGATTACTTCGAAGC
>JASLIE010000107.1 GCA_030152985.1 Bacillaceae bacterium | reverse complement strand
TGCGGTTTTATTTATCGGATTCTTTGTACTTGAAGGTTTTGACTTTGGTGTTGGTACCGTGGCTCGTTTCTTAGGTAAAAACGATGTTGAAAAACGAGTTTATATTAATACAATTGGACCTTACTGGGATGCTAACGAGGTTTGGTTAATTACAGCTGGTGGAGCAATGTTTGCTGCCTTTCCACATTGGTATGCAACAATGTTTAGTGGTTTTTATATCCCGCTTGTCTTTATGTTACTTGCACTCATTATTCGAGGGGTAGCTTTTGAATTCAGAGGGCATGTTGATTCACCAGGTTGGCGTAACTTATGGGATTGGGGAATTTTCCTAGGCAGTGCTTTACCGCCTGTTTTATGGGGAGTTGTTCTAGCAAACTTCATGATTGGTATGCCAATTGATGCGAATATGGAAATGCAGTCAGGTTGGTTATACTTCTTAAATCCATTTGGTTTACTCGGTGGTGTCATGTTCTTGAGTTTAACAACAACACATGGTTTACAATTCTTAACGCTTAGAACAACAGGTGAGCTTCAAGAAAGAGCACGTCGTGTTGGGAAAAAACTCGCACCCCTTACATTAATTTTAGTTCTTGCTTTTGCTGTCTGGGGAATGATTAAAACAGATATCTTTGTTTACCACGGAACAGCTTGGATCATTTTACCATTACTTGCATGGGCAGCTCTACTTGTATCAACATTCTTTAATGTTAAAAAACAAGATGGACGTGCTTTTGCTCTAACGAGTTTAACAATTGTTTTACTTGTAGCAAGTGTGTTTATCGGAATGTTCCCGCGCGTACTGATTAGTTCGATATCTGATGCCAATAGTTTAACGGTCTTTAACGCTGCATCAGGTACCTATACATTAAAATTAATGACACTGGCAACGATTGTGTTACTCCCAATTGTACTCGGCTATACAGCTTGGAGTTACTATATCTTTAGACAGCGTGTCACAAAAGAAGATGAACTCGAGTACTAATGGAAAGAAAACGAGGCTTACCTAATTATGCAGGGAGCCGCTCACTTCATATCAAATTAACGCTTTTAATTACTTTAGAAGCGCTCAGTATTATTGCCCAAGCTTACTTTTTAGCTCGGGCAATAACTCTTTTATTTGATGGAAATGCACTTACAACAGTCCTTATTGATGTTGTATTCTTTTTAATTTCCTTTGCTGTGAGATATGGACTCGAGCAGGTTCAACTTTATTTAGCCGAAGCTTTTGCTGAAAAAACAGGAACAAATTTAAGAGAAGAATTAATGAACGGCTATTTTATTAATCATTCAGAAGCATTGCATCAAGAAGGAACAGGCAGACTTGTCACACTAGCAATTGACGGTATTGATCAACTTAAGGCCTACTTAGAGATCATTAGTATTCGCACGATTAAAACGATTGTTGTGCCGATTATTTTAGTCCTAGTTGTTGCTTATTTTGACTTTATTTCTGCCCTTATTTTAGTTGTGACTGTTCCAGTTGTTATCATTTTTATGATTCTACTTGGAAAAGCTGCTCAGTTTATGGCGGATAGACAGTATGACACTTACCTTGTTTTATCAAATCATTTTATTGATTCACTTAAAGGTCTTGAAACACTTTCATATTTAGGTAAGAGTAAGGCTCACGCAAGTCGAATTGAAGAAGCAAGTGAGAATTATCGTAAGGCAACAATGAAGACTTTAACATTTGCTTTTTTATCCTCTTTTGCACTGGACTTTTTTACAAGCTTGTCAATCGCATTTGTTGCAGTAGGACTCGGTTTACGTTTAATTGATGGGGTTATTTTATTATTTCCTGCTCTCCTTATTTTGATTTTAGCACCTGAATATTACACACCAATTAAGCAAGTCGGTCAAGACTTCCATGCAACCTTAGATGGTCAATTAGCAATGAATGATATAAATTCATTTATTGAAAGAAGTAAAGAAGTTAAAGTGGGACGTACAGTGTCGCTTAAGTGGCAGGAAGAAAGTGAATTAAAACTTGAGGGGATTGATTTACGCATAGGCGATCATCAGATTTTAAGCGATATCACTTATGGTTTCCCTAATAAAGGAATGATTGGCCTGATTGGTTCGAGTGGAGCTGGTAAATCAACTTTAATTAATTTACTTGCTGGTAGGAACAAGCCTTCACAAGGAAAGATAAGCGTCAATCAAACAAGTCTTGATTCTTTACATGATGAGATCTGGTTTGAAAACATTGCCTATATCCCACAAAGTCCTTATATTTTTCCGATGTCAATTTTAGAAAATATTCGTTTTTATGAAAAAGAAGCGACTAGGGAAGATGTTTTAGCGATTGTTGAAAAAATCGGCTTAACTGAGCTTATATCAGAACTTCCAAATGGAATTGATGAATTAATAGGTGAAGGTGGACGCTATTTAAGTGGTGGTCAAGAACAAAGAATTGCCATGGCTCGTGCTTTATTAAGTGAAAAACCAATTATTTTACTTGATGAGCCAACAGCACATTTAGATATTGAGACAGAGTATGAGATTAAGCATGAGATCTTGAGGGTCTTTAAAGATAAACTCATGATTATTGCAACGCATAGACTGCATTGGATGCCACATTTAGATGATATTCTCGTCTTAGAGAATGGAAGGCTTGTTGCACATGGCTCAGAGTCAGACTTAAAGGAAAATGAGTTCTATCTGCGCTTAAGAAATCGACAAAAGGAGGGGTTAAATGGATAAGTGGTTGAAACCATATTTAAGTAAATATAAGGGGCAAGTTTCTTTAACCATTATCTTTGGCTTCCTCGGTATTTTGTCGGGCTCAATGTTGTTATTTGTTTCAGGTTATCTAATATCTAAATCATCCCTTCAACCTGTGAATGTCATGGCAGTATATGTCCCAATTGTTTCAGTTCGTGCCTTTAGTATAGGACAAGCGGCATTTCCTTATTTAGAAAAGTTAACAAGTCACAATATTGTTTTAAGAATTTTGTCGGATCTGCGGATTCGAGTCTATCAAATCTTAGAAAACCAGTTATTTAAACTGAAGAAAAAACAAAAAACAGGTGATATTTTAAGTGTCATTTCAGATGATGTTGAGCACCTGCAGGACTTCTTTATTAAAACGGCTTTCCCAAGTATTTTAGGGCTTGCTGTTTATACTATTTTTGTCCTTGTCCTAGGTTGGTTTGATTTAGTCTTTATGTTAATCATGATCCTAGTCCTAGGTGTGATTTTATTCTTAATGCCTTACTTGTCTTACAAACGAAATCAAGTCAATTTCAAGGATTTAAAAGAAAAACGTCGTCTGATGTACAGTCAATTAACTGATGCTGTTTTTGGTCAGGTAGATTGGCTAGCAAGTGGAAGGAAAAGTGAAGTCAAGGCTGCTTTTAATGCTGAAAATAAGGCTTTAGTTCAAGTTGAACGTCGTATTCAAAAGTGGCAATACTTTAGGGAGTTTACTCTACGCATGGTCGTAAGTATCGCCGTTATCTTAATGCTTTTTTGGTCTCAAATTCAAGCGGAACAGGGTTCAATCACATTTACCCTAATTGCAGCCTTTGTTTTGATGATCTTTAATATAACTGATGCCTTGTTACCAATTTCTGAGGCGATTGAAGAGCTCCCGACTTATAGAGATTCGCTTAATCGACTTGATGAATTAGACGAAGGAAGTGTTGAGGAAGAAGATTCGCTTAAGTGGAAGTCGAGTGAACCCTTTGATATTCATCTAGAAAATGTGAGCTTTACTTATCCAGGTAATGAAAATAAAGCACTCGATCAATTGAGTTTAACGATACCGGCTGGTGAAAAGTTGGCCATTTTAGGTAAGAGTGGCACAGGGAAGTCTACTTTACTTAAATTAATAGCAGGGGTACTTCAACCAGATCAAGGACGTGTTTTACTTGATGATAAAGAAATGTCGATTGATTATTTATCTGATGCTGTCTCTGTTTTAAATCAAAAAGCACATTTATTTAATACCTCACTTTATAATAATATTAAAATTGGCCGGCCTTCTGCAACAAAAGAAGAAGTCGATGAAGTGATTGAGAAGGCACAATTAACGAAATTAGTTGCAGAACTTCCAGAAGGTGTGCATACTCAAATGGATGAGTTTGGTAAAAGGTTCTCAGGCGGAGAACAACAGCGAATTGCCTTTGCCCGTGTCCTCCTTCAAGATACGCCGGTTATCTTAATGGATGAGCCAACGATTGGGCTTGATCCTGTGACAGAAAGAGATTTATTAAGTACTTTAATAAAAGCTTCAGAAGGAAAAACAGTTATTTGGATCACGCATCATCTAGCAGGTGCAAATATGATGGACCGGGTTTTATTTTTAGATAAAGGGAAAATTAAAATGTATGGAAAGCATGAAGAACTTTTAGAACATGAACCTTATTATAACCGGCTCTATTCAATGGATGATGGGATATTTTTAAATTGATAAAAGACACTCGTAG
>JASLIE010000080.1 GCA_030152985.1 Bacillaceae bacterium | reverse complement strand
GTTTACCAAGGAAAGTTAGCAGAGTCAGCTCAAGTATTAAGAGAAATGTTTGAAACACAGGATGAACTTTCACAACGTTTGAGTAAACTTTATGTCTATGCGCATTTAAAGACGGATCAAGATACGACAAATTCAAAGTACCAAGCAATGAATCAACGAGCAGAACAATTACTGACAAGTGCATCAAGTAAAATGAGTTATATTACACCAGAAATATTAAAAATCGAAGAAGCAGAACTTGAAAACTTTATGAAAGTAGACAAAGGATTAGTTGCTTATGAAAAAACACTCAGGGAAATTAATCGCCGACGTCCTCATGTGCTTTCACAAAAAGAAGAGGCCTTACTTGCTGAACTCTCTGATGTAACTGACGCAGCATCACAAACCTTTGGTATGTTAAACAATGCTGATTTAAAATTTCCGACAATTAAAGATGAATCAGGTAATTTAGTTGAGCTCACACATGGTAGATATCATACCTTTATGGAGTCGAATGAACGTTCAGTTAGACAAGCGGCCTTTAAAGAGATGCACAACACTTACGGAGCTTTTAAAAATACATTTGCAGCAACCTTAAGTAATAAGGTTAAAACAGATAATGTTTATGCAAAAGTAAGAAACTTTAAGTCTGCGCGTCATGCAGCACTTCATTCAAATGATATTCCAGAAACAGTTTATGATAATTTAGTTGAGGCAATTAATGAAAGGTTACCTGTTTTACATCGTTACTTAGCTTTAAGAAAAAAAGTTTTTAATCTAGACGAATTACACATGTATGATTTATATGCACCTTTAATTGATGATGTTGAAATGAAAATCACCTACGAAGAAGCACAAAAAGAGATCTTAAAAAGTTTAAAACCTTTAGGAGAAGACTATATCAGTGTGATTGAAGAGGCCTTTGAAAATCGTTGGATTGATGTTGAGGAAAATATAGGGAAACGATCAGGTGCTTATTCATCAGGCACATACGGCACTAATCCTTACATTTTAATGAACTGGCAAGATAATATAAACAACATGTATACATTAACGCATGAGTTAGGTCACTCTGCTCACAGTTACTTTACTCGGAAGTATCAACCCTACCGAACAGCTAATTATTCAATTTTTGTAGCAGAAGTTGCTTCTACAACAAATGAAGCCTTACTGAGTGACTATTTATTAAAAAACTTAACAGATGAACGCGAACGTTTATATGTTTTAAATTATTTCTTAGAAGGATTTAGAGCGACCGTTTTTCGTCAAACAATGTTTGCAGAGTTTGAGCATGAAATTCATATCAAGGCTCAAGAAGGTGAGGCTCTTACAGCTGAATTATTCACTGAAATTTATTATGATTTAAACAAAAAGTATTTCGGTGAAGAGATGGTGATAGACGAGGAAATTGGTATGGAGTGGGCGCGTATTCCACACTTTTATTATAACTATTATGTTTATCAATATGCTACAGGTTATTCAGCAGCAACAGCACTTGCTAATCAAATTTTAACCGAAGGGGAAGAAGCAGTCGAGCGTTATAAAAACTATTTAAAAGCAGGAAGCAGTGACTTTCCGATTGAAGTGTTAAAAGAAGCAGGGGTTGACATGACAAGTAAGCAACCGATTATTGATGCTTTAGATGTATTTGAAGTACGTCTTGAGGAAATGGAAAGTATTTTATTAAAATAAGTTAAAGCCTAATTGTTTATTCAATTAGGCTTTTTCATCAGGAGGCAAAGATGGTGAATGCTTTTATACTTGAAAATGGTGAACTTACCTACGGAAGAAAAAAGCTAAAAAACTTAGGAAAAAGGGACCTGTTAATTGAGTTAAATTATGCAGGTTTAAATCGGCGTGACCTCTATATTCGTGGTCGAATAGGAAAAACTACAGATAAATATGTGCTTGGATCAGACGGTATGGGGAAAGTAAAGCAAAAAGGAAGTCAAGTAAAGGATTTTCAAATCGGAGATGAAGTAATTATTAACCCCGCATTAAATTGGGGTAAAAATACAGAAGCACCTCCAGCTGACTTTGATATTTTAGGTGTTCCGACTGATGGAACATTCTCAGACTATATTGTGATTTCAGAAGCACAGCTTGTAAAAAAACCGACTTATTTATCAAATAAAGAAGCGGCAGTTATTGGCCTATCAGGTTTAACTGGGTTTAGAGCCTTATTTACTCAAGGTCAATTAAAAAAGGGGCAAACGGTTTTTATTCCTGGTGCAGGTAGTGGTGTTGCAACTTATTTAATTCAGTTTGCAAAAGCGGTTGGAGCAACCGTCTTAACATCTTCGCGTAGTCAGGTTAAACGTAAAGCAGCTTTAGCGCTTGGGGCTGACAAAGCAATTGATACTCAGGGAAACTGGGAGACAGAGCTTAAAGAATATTCAGTTGATTTGGTCATTGATAGTGTGGGTGCTGCGACATTTAATCGCTCACTATCAATTTTAAAAAAAGGTGGTACAATTGTTGTATTCGGAGCAACGACAAATGATTTTGTCGATTTGAATTTAAGAGATTTTTTTTATGGACAATATAAGATGATTGGCTCTACAATGGGGAGTAAGGAAGAGTTTATCAAGATGATTAACTTTTGTGAAAAGCATGAAATTAGACCAGTTATCGATTCAGAGTTTGAATTCAAACAAATAAGTGAAGCGTTTGATTACTTAGAAGCCAATCATCAATTTGGAAAAATAGTGATTAATCTAGGAGATACAAGGAGTCTATTGAATGAAAACATTTAAAATGAAAGCTTTAAAAATTGTTGATGAAGCGGATGATACGGTAGTAAAGGATATTGAGTTAGATGATGGTTTAGTTATAAATAAAGAGGATCGAACAGGTTGGTTGCTTGAAGCTTATACAGATAAAAAGTATAAGGATTATTTTGAAAGTATCATGAAAAATAATGAAGTAATGGTTCAAATTAAAATAACACGAATTGAAAATGATCCGGCTTTTTTCATTACAAATGTAATTGCAATAAATGATATCTCAGAAACACATATTAATGTTATTTTTGAGGGTAAAATAGTCGATCATAGAAAGAGTCGAATCGAAGAAATGCTTGAAGAGATTATAGCAGAGGGCTATCAAGGAGAGTCGCTCTTGAAAAAGTTTAAGGAGCGAATTTAAAGAAGAAGAGGGACGCTATGTTAAGAAAAAATTCAGTGAAAAGTAAAATGCAATTAATGTCTCCAGCACGAATACTATTGTTATTTTACTTTTTAGCAATTGTATTTTCTACTATTTTATTATCCTTACCTATCGCTTATCAACCAGATGTTAAGATTCCATTTATTGATATACTATTTACGGCAGTAAGCGCCCTTAGTGTGACAGGATTAAGCACAATTACAATTGCTGATACGCTTAGTACCACAGGTGTTGTGTTTTTAATTATTATATTACAGTTAGGTGCAGTTGGTGTGATGGCTTTAGGGACTTTTATCTGGTTATTATTAGGTAAAAAAATAGGTTTTAGAGAACGTCGATTGATTATGACTGATCAAAATCAAACAACCTTCGACGGGATGGTTCAGTTGATTAAGGAAATATTTTACCTTGTCTTAATTATTGAATTTATCGGCTTCTTAATTCTTGGAACCTATTTTATAAAATATTACCCAACAGTTTCTGAAGCCTATTTTAATGGGTTGTTTAGTACTGTAAGTGCAATTTCAAATGGCGGATTTGATATCACAGGTGCCTCACTTATTCCATTTAAGGATGATTATTTTGTTCAGTTTATTTACATGTTGTTAATTATCTTTGGAGCAATTGGTTTCCCAGTTTTAATTGAGCTTAAAGCCTATTTATTTAGAAAAAAAGAAAGTCGTAAAAAATATCGATTTAGTTTATTTACGAAAGTAACAACAACAACTTTTTTTATACTTATTATTATAGGTACATTATTTATTTATATGTTAGATAAAAATCATGCTTTTGCAGGTTACAGTTGGCATGAAAAACTATTTTATTCTCTGTTTCAATCAGTGACTACTCGGAGTGCAGGTTTATCGACTTTAGATGTAGGCTTGTTA
>JASLIE010000059.1 GCA_030152985.1 Bacillaceae bacterium | reverse complement strand
TAGAAAGTCGTTTCGTGATTTTCTACTAATTCATTTAAAGCAGCGTCAACAGCCTCTTTAAGTCTTCCTTGTCCCTCTGTCACTGAGACAACCTCAGCGCCTAGCAATTCCATCCGAAATACATTGAGTGCCTGACGTTTTACATCAACCTCTCCCATATAAATCGTACAAGGAATATTAAACATAGCGCAGGCAGTTGCTGTTGCTACACCATGCTGACCGGCGCCAGTCTCAGCAATAATACGTTTTGCTCCCATACGTTTTGCAAGTAATATTTGTCCAATAGTGTTATTAATTTTATGAGCACCCGTATGATTTAAATCTTCTCGCTTTAAATATATTTTAGCTCCACCAATTTTTTCACTTAAGTTTTTTGCAAATGTTAGTGGATTTTCACGTCCAACATATTCTTTTAAGTAGTAGTTAAATTCATCGATAAATTCAGGATCATCTTTATATGTATTAAACGCTTCCTCTAAATCATCTAACACAGCTTGTAAATCATTGGGAACATAGCTCCCACCAAATTGGCCGAAATCTCCAGTTTTCACACTCATCAACTCCTTCGTATTTATCACTAGTTTAGCACATTAAAGTGGTGAAATCACTTATTCATTTGATAAATTTAAAAGTTCTAAAAATTTAAAGAAAAGACTTAACATAATTGCAACGACTGTTGCAAGTCCCATTCCAGCAATCACGACTTCTCCAATTTGAACACTAGCACCACTAATCCCAACAACTAGAACGATACTTGTTAAAATTAAGTTTTGCGATTTACTGTAATCGACTTGTGCTTCAACTAACATTCTAATTCCACTAATAGCAATAATCCCAAATAATAAAAGCGATATACCACCCATAACAGGTGTAGGTATAGATGAAATAAGACTTGATAATTTACCGACAAAAGAAAGGATAATTGCAAAAATAGCAGCAAGTCCAATGACCCAAGTCGAGTAAACTTTTGTAATTGCAAGGACACCGATATTTTCACCATAAGTCGTATTAGGTGTTGAACCGAAAAAACTTGAGATAATTGTTGAAATTCCGTTACCAGCGAGCGAACGATCGAGGCCAGGGTCTTTCGTTAAATCTTTCCCAACAATATTACTCGTTACAAATAAGTGGCCGATATGTTCAGGTATTAAAACAAGTGCTGCAGGTAAAATAATGAGAATTGATGGCCAATGAATTTTTAGGGTGTAAAACTCTGGCTGTGTAATCCACTTTGCTTCATTTACTTGAGTTAAATCAACGATTCCAAAAAAATAAGCAATCACATATCCAGTGATAATTCCAAGTAAAATAGGAATTATTTTCAAAAATCCACGTAGAGTCACCCAATAAATAACAGTCATAAATAAGGTCAAAAAGCTAACAAGCGCCACAGTCGGATCCATTTGCCAATTATCAACATTACCAGGATCAATCCAACCAGCCATGCCAGCTGCAACAGGAACGAGTTCAAGTCCAATAACCGCAACAATTGCTCCCATTGCTGCCGGTGGAAATACAACATCGATCCATTTTGTTCCTAAGAACCTTACAATTAAAGCAACAAGAGTTAAAATAATTCCGACCATTAAAAATCCACCAAGAACATAGCTGTAGCCGTCTGGGCCAGAATGTTCATTCAAAACTGCAGTGACTGGTGCAATAAAAGCAAAGCTAGAACCTAAATAAGCAGGTATTTTTCCTTTTGTTATGAATAAATAAATTAGAGTTCCAACACCATTCATTAATAAAACGGTTGCAGGGTTGACTCCAAAGAGCAGAGGAACTAGTACAGTTGATCCAAACATGGCAAATAAGTGCTGTAACCCAAGTGGGATACCTTTCATGAGTGGGGGTCTTTCATGAACATCAATAAAGTCTTTCTCTTTCATAATTTAAGCTCCTTTAAATTTAAATAATTTAATCATCAAAATATTCTAATAAAGTCTTTTTAATTGTGCCACATATATATAATAAGTCAATTTAGTGTATAATTAAACCAATTAAAAGTATTTGGAGTGATTAAATGAAGAAAGTTATTTTTTATACACGTCAAAATTGTCAATTATGTGATGAAGCACTTGCACTTGTAAAAACGGTTCAAGAATTAGAAGCATTTGAACTTGAGATTAAAGACATTTATGAGGAGGAAATTTACTTAGAAAAGTATCACTTACTCATTCCTGTTGTTGAAGTCGGAGAGTCTGTTTTGTACGGTGAAAATCTACGTCTTGATCAGCTACTTATTCACTTAAAAGAGCTCGCAAGTGATTTGTAATCATGATATAATTAAAAAAATAAGTTTTTTTACCCAGAGAGGGACAGTAATATTTTTCCGGGATATAAATGTCCATGAAAGGGGTTGATAAGTGATTGGATAAATTTATTGAATTACAACGGACTGTTTTTCCGGACTACTTAGAAGGAATGGAGAACCGTGTACAGCTTTTATATACAATTTCACTTTTTGAGCCGATTGGACGGCGTGGACTTGTAGAAAAAACTGAGTTACTCGAGCGTCAAATAAGAAATGAAGTTGAAATATTAGAGCGATTAGGCTTGATTTCCGTGACGAATCAAGGGACGACAATTAATGAAAAGGGAAAAAGGATTCTTTATTCTTTACGTAAATATGTACGTGAATATACAGGTCTTATTGGACTCGAAAAGGCACTTAAAGAAAAGTATCATTTACAAGAGGTCCACGTAGTGAGTGGAAATTCAGATGAAAGTAGCTTTAGCAAGGCTGAGCTTGGGCGGGCTACTGTGACTTACCTGAATGAACACATAAGCGAAGAAAAAGTAGTTGCTGTAACAGGTGGAACTACATTAACAGCAGTTTCAGAAGCCATGCATCCATTAAAAGCATCATGTACTTTTGTACCGACACGGGGTGGGGTTGGTACTCAACTTGAACACCAAGCAAATACATTAGCAGCTGAAATGGCGCGTAAGTCAGGTGGGAAATATGCTTTACTTCATGTTCCAGACCCTTTGAGTGAGGCGCTTTTTGACTTACTAAAAGAAGAAGCATCACTTCAAGAAACATTGAGACTTATACGAGAGGCAGATTTTGTGCTCCATGGGGTAGGAAGTGCACTTGAACTCGCTCGGCGACGACAGACAAACCAAGTTGTTATGAATAAGCTACTAAAAGAAGAAGCGGTAGCAGAAGCCTTTGGATATTATTTTAATGCAGAGGGTGAGGTTGTTCACCAGGTACATTCTCTCGGTCTTCAATTAGAAGATTTAGAAGGAGCAGAAGCAGTGATTACGATTGCAGGTGGAGAATCAAAATCTCAAGCAATTCAAGCTTTTTTAAAGCAAGGTAAAACTAATATACTTATGACGGATGAATCTGTTGCACGATTAATTTTATAAAATAGGGGGAGATTTATATGACAGTGAAAATTGGAATTAATGGTTTTGGTCGAATTGGAAGAAATATTGTGCGAGTTGCACTTGCTAATGAAAAAGTTGAAGTTGTTGCGGTTAATGACTTAACAGATGCCTCGATGCTTGCACATCTATTAAAGTATGATTCTGTTCACGGAAAACTGAATGAAACGGTTGAAGTTGAAGGTGATTCAATCGTTGTAGGTAATAAAAAGATTCACGTCTCTCAAAAAATAGACCCTGCAGAAATTGATTGGAAAAAACATGGTGTTGACATTGTGATTGAAGCGACAGGCCGTTTTACAAATGAAGAAGCTAGAAAGCATCTAGAAGCAGGTGCAAAAAAAGTCATTTTAACTGCGCCAGGGTCAGCGGTAGATTTAACGCTTGTTTTAGGTGTTAATGAAGCAGAATATGACCCTGAAGAACATGATATTATTTCAAATGCGTCATGTACAACAAATTGTTTAGCCCCTTTTGCTAAAGTGTTAGAGAGTGAATTTGGGATTAAAAAAGGATTAATGACGACCATTCATGCATATACAAATGATCAACAAATATTAGATCTACCACATAAAGATTACCGAAGAGCTCGTGCGGCGGCTGAAAATATCATTCCGACCTCAACAGGTGCAGCTAAAGTCGTTGGTGAAGTCTTACCAGAACTTCAAGGTAAACTAAATGGAATGGCAGTAAGAGTACCTGTTTCAGACGGATCTGTTGTTGATTTAGTCTGTGAATTAGAAAAAGAAGTGACAGTTGAAGAAGTGAATACTGCTTTGAAACAAGCTTCAGAAAATGAATTAAAAGGGATTATGAGCTATAGTGAAGAAGCTTTAGTTTCAACAGATATTATCGGAGATACTCATTCAAGTATTATTGATGGACTTTCAACGATGGTCATTGATGGAACAATGGTTAAAGTTATTGCTTGGTATGATAATGAGATGGGATATTCAGCACGTTGTGTTGATCTCGCTGAATATATCTTTAGGGCAGGACTCTAGAAAAGAAGGCATATATGCCTTCTTTTTCTATTGTTATAGGAAAATACTATAAAAAATTCATTAAGTGACGTATAATATAATAAGGTATATACATATTAAAAAAAGAATAGGGTGTCAGTATAAGATGAATAAAAAAACAGTACGTGATATCGATGTAAAGGGAAAGAGAGTACTTTGTCGTGTTGATTTTAACGTTCCATTAGAGAAGGGCAAAATCACAGATGAGACACGCATCTTAGCAGCAGTACCGACAATTCAATTTTTAAGGGAGAATGGTGCAAAAGTTATTTTAATGAGCCACCTTGGTCGTCCTAAGGGGGAAATTGTTGAGGACTTAAGATTAACGCCTGTTGCGCGTCGGTTATCACAGTGTTTAAATACAGACATTTTAAAATCAGATACAGTTTACGGTCCTGAGGTAGATGAGAAAATAGCGCAGTTAAATGAAGGTGATGTACTCTTACTTGAGAATGTTCGCTTTGAAGCAGGTGAAGAAGAAAATTCACCAGAATTGGTCGAAGCATTTGCCAATATGGCAGATATCTATGTCAATGATGCATTTGGTACTGCCCACCGAGCACATGCTTCAACAGCGGGTGTTGCTGAAAAGTTACCAGCAGTTGCGGGTTTTTTAATTGAAAAAGAAATCGAAGTTTTAGGTAAAGCTTTGGAAAATCCTAAGCGTCCTTTCACTGCTATTATTGGTGGTTCTAAAGTGAAAGATAAAATTAATGTGATTAATGAGCTACTAGAAAAGGTTGATAACCTTATTATTGGTGGTGGTCTTGCCTATACATTCTTAAAAGCAGAAGGCCATGAGATCGGTGACTCACTTGTAGAGACAGACAAATTAGTTTTAGCTAAAGAGTTTATCGAGAAGGCAAAAGAAAAAAATGTTAACCTTATGTTGCAAACAGATGCCATTGTAGCAGATGAATTTAGTAAAGATGCAAATTATAAAACTGTATCAGTTAATGATATTGAGAAAGGTTGGATGGGTTTAGATATTGGTCCGGAAACATGCAATGCTTATAAAAAAGTTATATTAGAATCTAATTTAATTGTTTGGAATGGGCCAATGGGTGTGTTTGAAATGGAACAGTTTGCAACAGGCACACGGACAGTTGCAGAAGCTCTTGCAATTACAAAAGGTTATTCTGTTATTGGTGGGGGCGATTCAGCCGCAGCGGTTGCAAAGTTTGGTCTTTCAAATATGATGGATCATGTATCAACTGGTGGAGGTGCTTCCCTTGAATTCATGGAGGGTAAAGCATTACCAGGAATTAAACAATTAGATAATAAATGAGGAGATAGAAGAATGCGAAAACAAGTTATAGCAGGAAACTGGAAAATGAATAAAACATGGCACGAAGCTACAGACTTTATGGAAGAAGTGACGCGTAATGTGGAAACAAGCGCACATACTGAAGCCATTATCTGTGCACCTTTTATTTACCTGCCTGAGATGGTACGCCGAACAGAAGGCTCAGAAATTATGGTTGCCGCCCAAACAATGCATTATGAAGAAAGTGGTGCATACACAGGTGAAATAAGTCCATCAATGCTCCAAAGTATTGGAGTAACACATGTTGTTTTAGGTCATTCAGAACGTCGCGCCTACTATAATGAAACGGATGAAGCAGTCAATAAAAAAGCAAAAGCTGCTTTCAAGCATGATTTGACGCCGATTATTTGTGTAGGTGAATCACTTGAACAAAGAGAGGCAAATGAAACATTTACTCATATAGAAAATCAAGTCAGACAAGCTGTTGAAGGCCTGAGCTATGAAGATTTAAAACAAACAATTATTGCTTATGAGCCGATCTGGGCGATTGGTACTGGGAAAACAGCGACAAGTGAACAAGCAAATGAAGTCTGTGGTCATATCCGTTCGGTTATTAGAGAGCTTTCAGACTTAGAAGTGGCAGATAAAATCACGATTCAATATGGTGGGAGTGTAAATCCAGATAATATTGATGAGTTGCTGGCAACTGAACATATAGATGGGGCCTTAGTAGGTGGGGCAAGTTTAGAAGCCGAATCATTTACTAAATTAGTTGAAGCAGGAGTTGCAAAAGATGCGTAAATTAGCAGCCTTAATTATTATTGATGGATTTGCTTTACGTGATGAGCTAAATGGGAACGCAGTTGCACAAGCAAATAAACCGAACTTTGATCGCTATTGGAATCAATATCCACACAATCAGCTCACAGCAAGTGGTGAAGCGGTTGGTCTTCCTGAAGGTCAAATGGGTAATTCAGAAGTCGGTCATATGAATATTGGAGCAGGTCGAATTGTTTATCAAAATTTAACGCGGATTAATTTGGCCATTAAGTCAGGTGACTTTTTGAAAAACGACGTCTTGCTAAAGGGGATCCGTCAAGCAAAAAAAGAAAATCGAGCACTGCATCTTTATGGCCTTCTGTCAGACGGTGGTGTCCACAGTCACATCCAACATTTGATTGCCTTACTTCAATTAGCTAAAAATGAAGCTTTGGAAAAAGTTTATGTGCATGCATTTCTAGATGGCCGTGATGTCGGACCACAGACTGCGATGACTCATATTACTTATTTAGAGAAGGCAATTGATGAAATTGGTGTCGGTCAAATTGCTACAGTGAGTGGACGATATTATGCGATGGATAGAGATAAGCGCTGGGAACGTGTTCAAAAAACATATGATGCTATGAGCTACGGGCGAGGTCATAAATTTAAAAGTCCAGCAGATGTGATTACACATTTTTACGACCAGGGAATTAATGATGAATTTATTGAACCCTCTGTCATCGTTGATGAAGCACATCAGGCAATTGCTGAGATTGAGGATCAAGACTTATTAATTAGTTTCAATTTCAGACCGGACCGAGCCATTCAGCTCACGAGCACGTTTGCAAATTCCGATTTTAGTGCTTTTGATTTAGGTAAAAATGCACCCAAAGCGCTCTCAGTTATAAAAATGACGGATTATAGTGATACACTTGAAGGTGAGGTTGCCTTCGAAACAGTTAACCTTGAAAATACTGTCGGCGAAGTGATATCACGCCAAGGTTACCGTCAAATTCGGATTGCAGAAACTGAAAAATTTCCCCATGTGACTTACTTCATGAGTGGGGGAAGGGAGCACGAGTTTGAAGGTGAAAAGCGTATACTGATTGATTCACCTAAAGTAGCGACCTATGATTTAAAGCCTGAAATGAGTGCTTATGAAGTAACGGATGCACTTTTGGCTGAGTTAGAGTCAGATGCTCCTGAAGCGATTATTTTAAACTTTGCCAATCCAGATATGGTCGGTCATTCAGGTTTACTTGAACCGACTATTCAAGCAATTGAAGCGGTAGATGCGTGTTTAGGAAGAGTTGTTGATAAAATTCATGATTTAGGTGGATACGCAATTATTACAGCGGACCATGGAAATTCAGATGAAGTGATTACTAAAGAAGGTAAACCAATGACAGCTCATACAACCAATCCGGTTCCAGTGATTGTAACAAAAGAAGGGGTTTCACTGAGAGATGGGGGTATCTTAGCTGACTTAGCACCTACATTACTAGATTTATTGTCGATTGAACAACCTGAAGAAATGACAGGTTCATCACTTATAAAATAAGGAGAGAAAAATTATGCCATTTATTACAGAAGTTTATGCAAGGGAAGTTTTAGACTCACGAGGAAACCCAACAGTTGAGGTAGAAGTCTTAACAGAATCAGGTGCCTTTGGATCAGCACTTGTACCAAGTGGTGCATCAACTGGGGAATATGAAGCGGTTGAATTACGTGATGGTGATAAGGAGCGTTATTTAGGAAAAGGTGTTTTACAAGCAGTCAAAAATGTGAATGAAGTCATCGGACCGGAGCTATTAGGAATTGATGTGACACGTCAAAATATTATTGATGCAATTATGATTGAAATGGATGGATCACATAATAAAGCTAACCTAGGTGCAAATGCGATTTTAGGTGTGTCTATGGCAGCAGCTCATGCAGCAGCAACCCATTTACAAATTCCTTTATATAATTACCTAGGTGGATTTAATGCCAATGTTTTACCTGTACCGATGATGAACATTTTAAATGGTGGAGATCATGCGGATAATAATGTTGATATTCAAGAGTTTATGATTATGCCCGTAAATGCTGAAACATTTTCTGAAGCACTTCAGATTGGAACGGAGATTTTTCACGCCTTACGTTCAGTCTTACAAGCTAAGGGACTGAATACTGCTGTAGGTGATGAGGGTGGATTTGCTCCAGACTTAAAATCAAATGAAGAAGCTCTTGCAACGATTTCTGAAGCAATTGAAAAAGCAGGTTATAAGCTTGGAGAAGATATTCAGTTTGCTATGGATGTAGCTTCAAGTGAATTTTATGAAGATGGAAAATACAACCTAGCAGGTGAAGGTGTTGTTCGAACTGCTGAAGAAATGGTTGATTGGTATGAAGAAATGGTGGATAAGTATCCAATTATTTCAATCGAAGATGGTCTAGATGAAGATGATTGGGAAGGGCATAAGCTATTAACTGAACGTCTCGGCGATCGTGTTCAATTAGTAGGCGATGACTTATTTGTTACAAATACAGATAAGTTAGCAGAAGGAATTGAAAAGGGAGTTAGTAATTCGATTTTAATTAAAGTGAATCAAATCGGAACCTTAACTGAAACATTTGAGGCGATTGAAATGGCAAAGCGTGCTGGATATACAGCAGTTATTTCGCATCGTTCAGGTGAAACAGAAGATGCAACGATTGCAGATATTGCTGTTGCTACAAATGCAGGTCAGATAAAAACAGGTGCACCATCACGAACAGATCGTGTTGCTAAGTATAATCAATTACTTCGTATAGAAGATGAACTAGCGGGTATGGGTGACTATGCAGGTTGGAAGGCATTTTACAATTTAGAAGATTAAGAAAAAGCTCTAGAGGTGAATTTACCTTTAGAGCTTTTTTCGTTTGACTTCGATTAAGGGACTCATGATTATGCGCATGTATCGGTGCGATAGAAAATACATAAGGAAAAGAGTGAAAGGAATAAAGTAGATGACTTGATAGGCGGCAGTTAAGTCAAAAACAAAGACCTCTCTTAGAGAATGAATAACAAAACCATGTAGTAAATAAATATAAAGTGTCTTACTGCCGATATAGGTCCAGGCAAACTGCTTTTTAGGAATAAGTGATAAAACACTTGCAACCATTAAAGCAGAAGTAAAGTAAACTAATAATCTAGCGATTGCTCCTTTTTGCGGTAAACCTAAATCACTATATGATTTAGATGCGAGTAACCAGCCAGAATTAATTTCAGGGAGTAAGTAAATTAAAATACTAATTGTTAAAAAAGTTAAGACAGCTAAAAAGTTAGCTGGCCTGCTTTGTAAATTTTTAATATCTTTCGGACTTAAATAATAGCCTGCTAAAAAGAATGGAAAAAAAACAAAGGTGCGTGATAGGCTAAAAGCATGGCCAATATCATCGATGTATCCAACTGTTATCCCTAAAATGATGGCAATAAAAAGACCGAGTAAAGGTTTCAAGTACTTGAAGGCAATTAAAAGTAAATGCCAACTAAATAAACTGAGTAAAAACCAAAGTGACCACCTCGGATAGAATAGTGAATGACTTTTAGGTTCAAGTCCAATCAAATAATAAAAAATACCGTAAGCAACTTGGAAGATAAGATAAGGGATAATTAATTGTTTAAATAGGCGTTTAATGTGACTGAACTCTCCCGAACCACGTGCAAAATATCCAGACACTAAAATAAATGCTGGCATATGAAAGGTATAAATTATTGTATACAAAGAACTTATATTTGAAAAATCACTCGTGTAAGGCTGAATTAGGTGCCCGAATACAACGAAGAAAATTAATACGAGACGTACGTTGTCAAAATAGGCATCTCTTTTCAAAAAAATCACCTCTTTTTAACTAGTATAACAGACTTCATTTTTGAAATATGAAAAAAGGAGAAAGGTAAACAGATTGTAAATGGAATGTTAACATTTTGAAATAGACAAAAACTAATATTTATAAGTTGCATTTTATAAATATACAGTCTATTCTAGTAATAGATTAATTTTGAGGAGCATTGGTTGAGATGAAAAAATATAGTTTTAAAAATAAAATGAAGTTCATTATTCCCTCTTTACTCGGTATCTTTTTATTTATGACGCCGATAAAAGTTGCGGATGGTTTTACGATTCCGATTGCAATTTTGGCAGGTAAATTGCAAACAGCCTTAACAGATTACTTATCATTAATTATGGTCATTATTATCATTATTACAGCTTTAATGACACTAATTTACAAGGTATCAGGTATCCAAAAAATAGCTTATTCACCATTTTTTGATCGTTTATTTAATGTCAATTGGTTTTGGGCAGTGACCCGTTTATTAGCTGCTGTTTTTGCAGTAATGGTTTATTTCAAACTGGGACCTGAGGCTATATATAGTGATGATACGGGCGGTCTTTTATTAAACGATTTACTTCACACTTTATTTGCTGTCTTTTTATTTGCAGGCTTGTTTCTTCCCTTATTGATGGATTTTGGTTTGCTTGAGTTATTTGGTACGCTCATGACGAAGGTGATGAGACCCCTTTTTAAATTACCAGGTAGATCATCAATTGATGCACTTGCATCCTGGATTGGTGACGGTACAATTGGTGTTTTATTAACGAGTAAACAGTATGAGCAAGGTCATTATACAAGAAGGGAAGCAGTAGTAATTGGAACAACTTTTTCAGTCGTTTCAATTACATTTACCCTTGTTATTATTGAAACAGTTGGTTTAGAGCATATGTTTATTCCCTTTTATTTAACAGTCTTACTCGCTGGTGTGATAGCAGCCTTAATTATGCCGAGAATACCACCACTTTCTCGTATTCCGGATACTTATATGCCAGGGGCAGAGCCTAAAGGTGATGAAATGATTCCTGAAGGCTATACATCACTTACTTATGGTTATGAAAAAGCTTTAATTCGTGCTGATAAAGAAACAAGTATCAAGGATTTCTTTAAACGCGGGGCACAAAATGTACTTGATATGTGGATGGGTGTTGCTCCTGTTGTGATGTCATTTGGTTTAATTGCCTTACTCATTGCAGAGTTCACACCGGTATTTCAATGGCTAGGTGCTCCTTTTGTACCTTTACTTGAAGTCATGCATGTCCCTTATGCTAAGGAAGCTTCTGAAACAATTTTAATCGGATTTGCTGATATGTTTTTACCAGCAGCAATCGGTGCATCAATTGAAGCAGAAATGACCCGTTTTATTGTTGCGGCCTTATCTGTGACACAGCTTATTTACATGTCTGAGGTTGGTGGGGTGC
Organism: Bacillaceae bacterium; assembly: GCA_030152985.1. Classification (GTDB taxonomy): domain Bacteria; phylum Bacillota; class Bacilli; order Bacillales; family Amphibacillaceae; genus Pseudogracilibacillus. The sequence continues at coordinate 2,400 of JASLIE010000059.1, read as the reverse complement.
TTCTTGGATCAAAAGTTCCAGTTAAGTTTTTTGATCTAGTCATTATTTTCTTATTAAGAACATTGATTACTTTACCGGTTATTGTTGGAGTGGCTCATCTCTTATTTTAATTAAATGAGGAATAAACTTGCTATTTATTTTTGAGTTATGGTAAAATAATGTAAGGGAAAGTGTTTCGGTATAGGAGGAAATATGAGTGAGTACATTAATTTATATTTTATTAATCGTTAACGCCATTGTTTTAATTGCACTAATTGTCTTACAGCCAGGTAAAAGTGAAGGCTTATCAGGAGCAATATCTGGTGGAGCTGAACAGTTATTTGGTAAGAAAAAGGCACGTGGATTAGATTTAATTTTACACAGGAGTACGATAGCAGCAGCGGTCTTATTTTTTGTTTTAGCCTTTATTAGCGGATATGTATTATAATAAAATTATTCCCTTATCACGGAAATGTGATAAGGGTTTTTCATTTTAGAGGAGTGACTTTTTTTGCAGATTAAATTACCTGAACCTTTTTTGTTTGAAGCAGGCAAGCGAGCTGTTTTACTCTTACATGGCTTTACTGGTCATTCAGCAGACGTAAGAATGCTTGGTCGCTATCTTGAGAAAAAGGGTTATACAAGTTATGCACCGATTTACCGTGGACACGGACGTTCACCAGAAGACCTGATTCAATCGAATCCATCGGAATGGTGGGAAGATGTTCAAGCTGCTTATGAGCATTTAAAATCCCTTGGTTATGATGAAATTGCGGTTGCTGGCTTATCTATGGGGGGTGCATTGGGGCTTAAACTTGCTAGTTTAAATGAGGTTAAAGGTGTAATTCCAATGTGTACGCCAATGTTTTTTGATAATGATAAACAACTAACACAAGCTTTTTTACTTTTTGGTCAACGATTTAAAGAGTTTGAGAAGAAGAAAAAAGAGGTAATAAAAAAAGAGCTGGCATTACTTTATGAGGCGTCGCGTCCTTTATTTAAAGAAATCGAAAGCTTTATTATAGAGGTAAGTAAGCAAATTAATCTTGTCTATACACCAACATTTATTATACAGGCACGGAAGGATGAGGTGATTAATCCGGAGAGTGCAAATTATATATTTGAACAGATCGAAGCAGAGCGAAAAGAACTTAAGTGGTATGAAAATTCCGGGCATGCGATAACCTTTGGTCCGGAAAAAGATCTTTTACATGAAGATATATACCGTTTTTTAGAGGAACTTGATTGGAACACAGAAAATTAAAATGAAAGAAGGTGGCAAAATGAAAGACTTAAAAGAAAAAGTTTTGCAGTATTTTAAAGAAACAAAAACCCGTCCACTTGCCGTTAACGAAATTGAAGAAGGCTTGGGATTAACTGAACAGAGTGATTTTACCGCACTTCTTAAAGTTTTAAATGACTTAGAAAGAAGTGGTGATCTCGTTTTGACGCGAAAAAACCGTTTTGGTTTACCTGATAAAATGGATCTGATTCGTGGTAGGATCGAGATGAATAAAAAAGGCTTTGCTTTTTTAATTCCAGAAGATGAAGATGAGGCGGACATTTATTTACATGCAAACGACCTAAACTCAGCGATGAATAATGATATTGTACTTGTGCGTTTAGATAAAAAAGGTGTTTTAAAACACCGCCCTGAAGGAAGTGTTATTCGTGTGCTTGAACGAGCAAATCATACTGTTGTTGGTACATTTGAAGATAATCGTTCCTTTGGTTTTGTAATTCCTGATGATAAGCGGATGCCGCATGATATCTTTATTCCAAAAGGGAAAGAAAATGCGGCTGTTGATGGACATAAAGTCATTGTTCATTTAACCAAATTTCCTGAAGGAAGGAAAAATGCAGAAGGTGAAATTATTCAAATTCTTGGTCATAAAAATGATCCCGGAATAGATATTATCTCGATTATTCATAAGTATGGTCTAAAGATGGACTTTCCTGATGAGGTTTTAGAAGAAGCAAATCAGGTACCTGATCGCATCCGTGAAGTGGATTTAGTCGGCCGTCGTGATTGTCGGGATAAAACAATTGTGACAATTGACGGAGCGGATGCAAAGGATTTAGATGATGCGATCCGAGTCGAAAAGTTAAAAAACGGAAATTATCTATTAGGCGTCTATATTGCTGATGTAAGTTACTATATTGAAGAAGGCTCCTTGATGGATAAAGAAGCCTATGAAAGAGGAACGAGTGTTTACCTTGTTGACCGTGTGATTCCGATGATTCCTCATCGCTTGTCAAATGGGATATGTTCATTAAACAAGGGAGAAGACCGCCTTGTTTTAGCAGCGGAAATGGAAATTGATTCACAAGGTCAAGTTAAAAAACATGAAATATTTTCAAGTGTGATTAAAACGACAGAACGTATGACCTATGAAGCGGTGAATCAAATATTAGTTGAAG
>JASLIE010000050.1 GCA_030152985.1 Bacillaceae bacterium | reverse complement strand
AACCAACCTCGCTTTATGGCAGGTGGAATTGATATTGATTCGAGTGATAAGGCTGCACGCTTTATTCGTTTCTGTGATTCTTTCAATGTTCCAATAATTACACTCGAAGATGTGACAGGATTTTTCCCTGGTGTTAAACAAGAACATGGCGGAATTATTCGTCATGGTGCGAAAATTTTATATGCATATTCAGAGGCAACAGTACCTAAAATTACAGTTATTTTAAGAAAAGCATTTGGTGGAGCTTATGTAGCACTTAACTCAAAATCAATTGGAGCAGATTTAGTTTATGCATGGCCAAATGCTGAAGTAGCGGTTATGGGACCAGAAGGAGCGGCTAATATTATTTTTGCTCGCGATATTGCAAATAGCGATGATCCTGATGCAACAAGACAAGCTAAAATTGACGAGTATAAAAATAAGTTTGCTAATCCTTATGTAGCAGCTGGTTTAGGAATGATTGATGATGTTATTGATCCTAGAGAAACACGTATCAAACTCATTCAATCACTTGAAATGCTACGTAATAAGAAAGAAGATAGACCATATAAGAAACATGGTAACATTCCACTATAAATTAAGGGAGTTATAGGCAATGGGTATGAATGTAAATTTAGAACGTATGATTGAAGAATTTATTGAACTTGTTAAAATTGACTCTGAAACAAGATATGAAAAAGAGATAAGTCAGGTCTTACAGACTAAATTTACTGAACTCGGACTAGAGGTTGTAGAGGATAAGAGTCAAGCTAAAACCTATCATGCATCAGGTAATTTAGTTTGTAATTTATCTGCTACTGAAGGATATGAAAATAAAGATACGCTTTTCTTTACTGCTCATATGGATACCGTTGTACCCGGTCAATCAATAAAGCCATCTATTAAAGATGGCTTTATTGTTTCTGATGGAACTACAATTTTAGGGGCAGATGATAAGGCAGGAATTGCAGTTATCTTTGAAGTAATTAAACAAATTAAGGAACAAAACATCTCACATGGTCCGATTCAGTTTATTATTACAGTTGGAGAAGAGTCAGGCTTAGTTGGTGCAAAGCATATAGACCAAAGTTTACTTAAGGCAGACTACGGCTATGCTTTAGACAGTGATGGTGAAGTTGGTAATATTATAATTTCAGCACCTTATCAAGCTAAATTTAAAGTTATTATCAAGGGACAATCAGCTCATGCAGGTGTGGCACCTGAAAAAGGTGTCTCAGCAATCAATATCGCAGCTAAAGCTATTTCAAAAATGAAACTTGGACGAATAGATGAAGAAACAACTGCTAATATAGGTGCCTTTTCAGGCGGGCAACAAACCAATATAGTCTGTGATCATGTTGATATTTTAGCAGAAGCAAGGTCTTTAGATGAGAAAAAGTTGATGGCATTAATTGATCATATTGAAACTACATTTGAATCTACAGCAAAGTCACTTGGTGGTCAGGCAGAGATTGAAACTCGAATTATGTATCCTGGATTTAAATATGATCAGACAGATAAAGTTGTTAAACTTGCAAAAAAAGCTTCAGATAGTTTAAATTTAAATGGAGACTTATTGAGTAGTGGTGGAGGAAGCGATGCTAATATATTCAATAGTTATGGTATTCCGACTGTTAACTTATCGGTTGGCTATGAACATATTCATACAACAAAGGAACGTATTCATATTAGCAATTTAGAAAAGCTAGCCCAGTTTGTTTTATCAATTATTTCACACTCTATTTAATTTTATATGTATTAAGGATGTTTATGGATGAGTAAAGCAAGGATTATTTTTCATATTGATATGAATAGTTTTTATGCATCTGTTGAAGCAGCACATCATCCGGAGCTAAAAGGAAAGCCACTTGCTGTAGCAGGTAATCCCGAGGAACGTAAGGGAATTATTGTTACAAGTAGTTATGAGGCGCGTGCTAAAGGCGTTAAAACAACGATGCCTATTTGGCAAGCCAGAAAACTTTGTCCTAACCTTATTGTTGTCAGACCAAATATGGAAAGGTACCGGCAGGCTTCAAGTGAAATATTTGCCTATTTATCTGAAGTGACCTATCTTCTAGAACCCTTATCAATTGATGAAGCTTATTTAGATGTCACACATTTGAATGAACATCCACTTGAGTTAGCAAAAACAATTCAAAGAACTATTTTAGAACGTTTTAAACTGCCTTGTAGTATTGGGATTGGTCCAAATAAATTTTTGGCCAAAACAGCATCGGATATGAAAAAACCTTTAGGCATTACAGTTTTAAGAATCCGAGAAGTTGAATCTAAACTTTGGCCACTTCCAGTTAGTGAAATGTATGGGGTAGGAAAGAAAACAGCTGAAAAATTAAATAGTGTAGATATTCATACAATTGGTGATTTAGCAGGTGCAGATGATTATAATTTAAGGCAATTGTTAGGGATCAATGGGGAACGTTTAAAAAACCGTGCAAATGGACGTGATTTAAGTGAAGTTGATCCCGAATCAGCTCATGAATTTCAAAGCATAGGTAATTCTCGAACCTTAAAAGAAGATACAGATGATGAAGTCGTCATTTATAATTTACTTGAAAAACTATCAGAACTCGTTGAGGCTAGATTAGTTCGCCGTAAAGTCATGGGACAGACAGTTCAACTCACAATTCGTTATGCTGACCATGAGACAGTGACACGAAGTCGAAATATTAAATATTATACAGACTCGAAAACGGATATTTATACGCATATAAGCGACTTATTTAATCAACATTGGACAAAAAAGCCGCTCCGGCTACTTGGAGTCACTGTTCAAGAACTTTTGCCTAAAGAAGAGATTCAACATCAACTCAACCTATTTACTTATGAAGATGAGATTAAAAAATCAAAATTAAACCGGACAATCAATCAGTTAACAGCTAAATTCGGTGAGAAAACCTTTAAAGATATAGGTCACCCTAGAAACAAAGCATCTGAGATAGAGGAAGAACTCTTGAAAACGAGTTTTCAAAAAGATTTTTTAGATGACTATAAAACTTGATTAAATCGTAAAGCATTAAAATATAAAAAAGTTGAAATTGGGCTTACTCAATTTCAACTTTTTAAATTTTATAATGAGTGATTTCTAATTTCACTTTAAAATAAAACGAGTTATTTTTTGAGCGATCTTCTTGCCCGCATATCTGAATGGCAGATCAAACTTTGTTGTTTGTTCCATAATCGCTTTCGTATGTGAAA
>JASLIE010000043.1 GCA_030152985.1 Bacillaceae bacterium | reverse complement strand
CATGGCTGATCGCTATGGTTTAAAAGAAGGCTTTATCTGGGCTATTGATACAGAAGATAACGGAACACCTGAACAAATCAAATCATTAGTTGAATTTGTTAAAGCTGAAGAACCACCAGTCTTATTTGTTGAATCAAACGTAGACAAGCGACCAATGGAAACTGTTTCAGCTGAAACAGGCGTCGAAATTTATGCTGAAATTTTCTCAGATGAAATTGGTGCTAAGGGTGAAGAAGGCGATACCTACCTTAAGTTCTTACAATTTAATATCGATAAAATTCATGAAGGTTTAACACAATAATAAACAATAAAAAAACCGGTCAGATAATCTGACCGGTTTTTATTTGTTTTATTCATCTTCGAATAAATCTGTAACCGCACCTTTAGAAGCACATGAAACTAGACGTGCATACTTCCCTAAGACACCTTCAGAATATAAAGGTGGTGCTACCCATTCTTTTCTGCGCGCTTCAAACTCTTCATCTGAAACATCCACTGAAATTTCTTGTTCTTTTCCATCTATAGTAATCATATCGCCATCCTTAATTAAGGCAATAGGTCCCCCAACCTGCGCTTCAGGTGCAATATGGCCAACTACAAGACCATGAGTTCCACCTGAGAAACGACCATCTGTTAAAAGAGCAACCTTTTCTCCTAAGCCTTTACCAACAAGAAGCCCTGAAATCGAAAGCATTTCCGGCATTCCTGGTGCTCCCTTTGGTCCGACATAGCGAATGACTAAAACGTCACCTTCTTTAATTTCATCTTTAACGATTGCGTCTGATGCCTCTTCTTCTGTATCAAACACTTTTGCAGGTCCTGTGTGACGGTTTACCTTAACACCTGATACTTTAGCAACTGCACCACGTGGTGATAAGTTACCCTTTAGAACAATTAGTGGGCCATCTGGACGCTTAGGATCATTAAGTGCTGTAATAATTTTTTGACCGATTTCTAGATCTGGGTATTCACTTAAGTTCTCAGCAATTGTCTTACCAGTTACAGTCATGCAATCACCGTGTAAAAGACCCGCATCAAGTAAAATCTTCATGACACCTGGAATTCCACCGACCTCATATAAATCTTGCATAACATATTTACCACTTGGCTTTAAATCAGCAATATGTGGCACACGTTTTTGAATACGTGTAAAATCATCCATTGTTAAGTCTACTTTTGCAGCATGTGCGATTGCAAGTAAGTGTAAAATCGCATTCGTCGAACCACCAAGCGCCATAACAACCGTGATGGCATTCTCAAAAGCTTTCTTCGTCATAATATCTTTCGGATAAATTCCTTTTTCAAGTAAATTATAAACTGCTTGACCAGCATCTCGGCAATCTTGGAGTTTATCTTGTGAAACAGCTGGGTTTGAAGAGGTACTTGGTAAACTCATTCCCATCGCTTCAATTGCAGATGCCATTGTATTGGCTGTATACATTCCACCGCATGAACCTGCACCCGGACAAGCATTACATTCAATATCTTTTAATTCACTTTCAGAAATATCACCTTTATTTAACTTTCCAACCCCTTCAAAAACAGATACAAGGTCAATATCTTGTCCGTTTAACTTACCCGGTGCGATGGTTCCACCATAAACAAAGATACCAGGCACCTCAGAACGTGCTAAAGCAATCATACAACCTGGCATATTCTTATCACACCCACCAATGGTTACAACACTGTCCATACTTTCTGCTTTGACAACAGTTTCAATCGAGTCTGCAATTACCTCACGACTTGACAGTGAATATTTCATTCCTTCAGTTCCCATTGAAATTCCATCAGATACTGTGATCGTGTTAAAGATCATAGGCACACCACCTGCTTCACGTGCACCATCACGCGATGCTAAAGCCAGGCCATCTATATGTATATTACACGGTGTCACCTGACTCCATGTACTCGCAATACCAATAATCGGTTTTTTAAAATCCTCATCTTCCATCCCAACTGCACGCAACATCGCGCGGTTAGGTGCCTTCATGTTTCCATCAAATACCTTACTTTTAATTCTTAAATCTTTCGTCATTTATTCCACCATCCTTATTCTTTAATTATATTGCTATTTTTCTAATAATTCAAACTTTTCCTTTCTTTAATTGATTATTTAAAACATTTCAAGCTTGATTAGCGACTTTTAAGTTAAAACTGCTTCTTTTTTAGCACAAAACTTAGATTTTAAGTTATAATAGATAAAAGATTTCAAACTATTTAATTAATTAAGGGGACTTGAACATGGATAAACAGATTAAAATTATTCAAACGGATTCACCTAAGCAAAAACCAGACCCTAATAAACTCGAATTTGGTCGAAACTTTACTGACCATATGTTTATTTTGGATTATTCTGAAACTAAAGGCTGGCACGATGCACGCATTGTACCTTACGCACCACTCAGTATTGATCCTGCTTCAATTGCACTTCATTATGGACAAACTGTTTTTGAAGGGATGAAAGCCTACTACACAGAGTCAGGTGATATTCACTTATTTAGACCAGAGATGAATATTCAACGTTTAAATCGTTCAAGTTCACGTCTTTGTATACCTGAACTTGATGAAGACTTTGCTGTTCAAGCAATTAAAGAGCTAGTTGCTTATGAAAAGGACTGGATTCCTAAAGCAGAAGGTACATCACTTTATATTCGTCCCTTCATCATTGCAACAGAAGCATTTCTAGGTGTCGCTTCATCAACTGAATATCAATTTATCGTCATCCTTTCACCTGTTGGTGCCTACTATAAAGAAGGAATTAATCCCGTTAAAATTGCCGTTGAAGATACATATGTTCGCGCAGTTAAAGGTGGAACAGGCGAAGCTAAAACAGGCGGTAACTACGCTTCAGCCCTCAAGGCTCAGGAGGTCGTGAATAAAGAAGGCTTTTCTCAAGTTCTATGGCTTGACGGTGTTGAGAAAAAATACATTGAAGAGGTCGGAAGTATGAACGTCTTCTTTAAAATAAATGGTGAAGTCATCACACCTGAATTAAGGGGGAGTATCTTACCTGGTGTCACGCGCGATTCAGTTATTCAGTTGCTCAAACATTGGGGACTGCCTGTTGTTGAACGTAAAATATCAATGCAAGAACTTGC
>JASLIE010000008.1 GCA_030152985.1 Bacillaceae bacterium | reverse complement strand
GATTTAGACAAAGTCCTCACCTCAAGTTATATTTATAATTACCCTCTCACTTATTATAACAAACAACGAACAAACATTCTCTTCTAAGACAAAAAAACTTTAACGTTTGTTCGTTAAAGTTTTAATGGCGTGGCCTATCAGGAAAGATAATACCTAATGCATGGTGGTCTGTTTCATACATTGAACTTGTAATTAAACGTGACTCACCTTGCTCATCGATAATATTAAGTTGGAAAGAGCCTGTTCCTAAATGAAGGGCTTCATAAAAATCTTCAGGATTATTAACTAAGACACCATTTACTTGACTGATTGTCTCACCTACAAGTAAGCCTAGCCGTTCGCCTGCCTCATTCGGCATTAAAGCAATTATTTTTAAACCTTCATCAATTGGTGAATAATAAGCAGGACTCTCTTTATCTTTTAAACGATGATAGTATGTAATAAATTCTCTACCTATAAGTCCTACAATAATTCCAACTAAACTTAAAAAGGGAAAATATAAGCTTCCGATTGCAATAGCTATAATCAACATAGCAAGTGCTAGTATATGACTTGAAATCTTTTCCAATGATTCATACATAAAGCTGCCCCATATCGTGTGATTAAATCCTAAAATAAAAGGAAATAAAACCAATGAGAATTGTTCATCACCTACAAAAAAATAGGGCCAATAATCTCCTATGCCACCAAGTGTGCCAGTTGGAGTAAGTAAAAATACGGGAAGGACTGTTAATTTCTTAGCCTCAAGCCCCCCAATATAAACACCACGCTCACTTAATTTTAACTTTGGGAAGAGTTCATTTCTGTCTAATTGTCTAATCATTATCGCTTCAACAATTAACAATATTCCGAGTAAAATTAATATTTGAGTGTACTCTGCTCGACTTGGCGTAACAAGATCCCATCCAATTTCCGTCTTAAAAAGCGGAAAGAATAGAAGAATGATATACGTAAGAGCAAATGTATAACTTGATGAAAGTAGAGATGCATTAAAGCTTAAACTTAAGAGTAGCATAGCAACTGTAATTACAATTAAAATCTCTTTGTGTAAAACAAAGCCTGTTCCTATCGTAATTACAGAAATACCCAGCCCGAGAACAAGTGATGTAACAAGTGTCCCCTTATACTCAGAAAACATTCCAAAAACTTTAATACCAAATGAATTTCTCTCACGTTTTATCCTAAAATAACTTGTCATTATTAAAAGGATTAAAAACCAAATTAATAAAGGATTAATGATAAAACGTCCAATCGCTTTAAAAAGTTCTACTGCGATTATATCTACCACATATTTCACCTACATTTCATTATTCATATAAGGAGTCAATTGCTGCTTCTTTTTGAAGGTCGGTTTCACCACTTCGAATTTTATCAATGATTTTCTTTTCAATTTTTAATGCAGTATCTTTATTCAACTCACCTGTTGTGTCTAAACCTTCTTTAGATTGAAATGCTGCAATTGATTCTTTCGTTACTTGAGTAAACTTACCCTTTTTATTATCTATCTCATAGCCTAAACCTGCTAACATTTTTTGAGCTGTTTCAATGTTTTTATCCTCATCTCCAACTTTAAATGTACCCTCAACGGTCATTGGTTGCGTGTAATAAAAATCAGGTTGTTTAACTTCCTTGGTTGGTTCAACACCTTTTTCATTAATCCAATTTCCTTCAGGAGACAACCATTTAAAAAATGTTAACTTTATCATTCCGTCCTCTATTTCGATAGCATGTTGAACAGTTCCCTTACCAAAACTGTTTTCTCCGATCACATTATAACCAACTTCTTTAAGTGCAACTGCTAGTATCTCTGAAGCAGAAGCACTTCCCTCATCAATTAAAATACTAATAGGATAAGATTTCTTTTCGTTTAACTGTGTATATTTCTTTTCAACCTCACCTTTTTGATCTTCAATCTGCATGAAAGGAATGTCTTTAGGTATAAATTCTTCTAATATGTCCTCTACCGAATTTAATAAGCCACCTGGATTACCTCTAACATCAATGACGAGTCCATCAATTCCTTTGTCTTCAAGTTCATCTAATTGTTGAACAAAATCATCTGCAGTATTCTCTGAAAAGGTTGTAATTTCAATTAGACCTGTCTTCTTTCCATTTGACTCTATTAAATCACTGTAAACAGATTCAACTGGAATATCATCACGTGTTAATTTAAGTTCAAAAGCTTCACTGTTTTCGCGCTTTATTTCTAAAGTAACTTCTGTTCCCTTCTCACCACGAATTTTTGAAACAGCTTCATTTAAATCAAGTCCCTTTACTGTTTCACCTTCGATTGAAACAATCTCATCATTGGGTCTTAAACCTGCTTTTTCAGCTGGCGAATCCTTAATTGGAGCAACAATAATTACCTTATCTTCAACTTTACTTACCTCAGCACCTATACCTTGAAAGGAAGATTCGAGTTGTTCATTAAATTCTCCCATCATTTCAGCATCCATATAAGTGCTATAAGGATCATCTAAGGACTCTATCATGCCATTGATTGCACCTTCAACAAGTGTCTTATCTTCAACTTCTTCAATATAATGTTGTTTAATCATGCCATAAGCTTGAGAAATCTGATCAAAGGATTCTGGTAACTTTACATCAGATGTTTCATCTAAAATTGCTACTTCATTTTTGGGTTGCAATAATTTATAGCCAATAAATGAGCCCAATATACCAACTAAAAACGCGGTAATAAATAATAAAGCTATATTTCTTTTTGTTATTTTCAATTTATACACCTCAATTTATCTACCATTAATCTATTTTAACATAGATTAATACTTAATAAAAAAGTATCTCACTCTAAAGTGAGATACTACTTAATTAATGTAACTACTTGGATTGACTTTATTTCCATAACTCGGCGTGTGAACCTCAAAGTGTAGGTGAGGACCTGTTGAACTTCCTGTATTCCCTACACCTCCTATTGTTTGCCCACGAGAAACTTGTTGGCCTGGAGAAACACTGATACTGCTTAAATGTGCATAAAGTGTAGTAATCGATTTACCATTCACAAAATGAGTAATCGTAATATAATTTCCAAACCCACCACCACAACTTGCATTACCAACAGAACAACCTGAGTGAACTTTTCCTACAACACCTGATTCAGCTGCAACAACTGCACTTCCTGTTGGCGCACCGAAGTCAATGCCTCCATGAAGTCTTTGAACTTTAGAGATTGGATGAATTCGATAACCAAACGGTGATGTAATACGACCTGATGAAGGTCTTTGTAATTCACCACTCCCGGCTGGTACTGATCCTGATATAGCAAAGCTTGCCGCCTTTTTCTTCTCTTCTAAACTTTTCTTTTTTGAATTTGCAATTGCTTTGGCTTTCTCGAGCGCACGTGCCTCAGCTTCTAAAATCGCTTCTTCTTCTTGTAGTGATAAATCATATTCTTCTAACTCCGAATATTCTTCTTCAAGCTCTTTTTTTAGTTTAGATTGTGTTTTTTCTTGTTCTTTTAATTTTGTTTTTAAATTATTAAATGTTTGCTTTTCACTTTCAAGTTCTGCACGTGTCGTTTCTAAACTTTTTTTAGACGCTCTGACTTCACGCTCTTTTGTTTCTAATGTTTTTTGATCTGCTGCATGTTCTTCTAGAATACTCTTATCTGAGTCCATCATTGTATTGACTGCAGATGAACGTGTAATTAAATCAGTAAAGGTTTGTGAGCCTAAAATAACTTCTAAGTATTTAATGCTGCCACCATTTTCTTGCATTGATTTCAAACGCTCACTTAACATTTTCTCACGTTCAGCAATTCTTAACTCTAACTCGCGAATTTCTTTTGTTAAACTTTTAATTTCTTCGATTAATTCTTTAATATCTTCTTGAATTAATGTAATTTCTTCATCTTTTAGTTTAATTTTTTCTTCCGTA
>JASLIE010000002.1 GCA_030152985.1 Bacillaceae bacterium | reverse complement strand
GTCTTCTTCACCAACATCATAAATACTAACAATATTAGGATGAACTAAACTTGTCGCAGCTTTAGCTTCTCGATCAAATCGCTCAATAAACTCTGGATCATTAATAAATTCTGGACGTAATGCTTTTATTGCAACTTCTCTATTTAAAATTTCATCAAAAGCAAGATAAACATTCGCCATACCACCGCCACCAATTGTCCGAATGATTCGGTAACGTTCATTTAATAAGTGACCTTTTAACATTTATGTTCACCTGCTTCTGACTTGCGGATTAAAGCAACCGTTATATTATCCTCGCCACCACGTTCATTTGCTAAATCAATTAAGGTCTCAGCAATAACCTTCAAATTGCTACCTTTTTGTAGTACTTCTTTAATCTCATCTGTCGACAACTTATTTGAAAGTCCATCTGAACAAAGTAAAAGCTTATCAGAAACATCCCAATTGATTGTTTTAATATCAATTTTTATATCTTTTTCTGTTCCAAGTGCACGTGTAAGCAAATTACGGCGCGGATGATTTTTAGCTTCTTCAGTCGATATTTCACCTGATTTAACAAGTTCATTAACAAGCGTGTGATCATCTGTCAATTGTTTCATTTGATCTTCGCTTAATAAATAAGCTCGGCTGTCACCTACATGACCAATTGTAATAAATTCACCTAAACATAAGGCTAAAACAAGTGTCGTCCCCATTCCTTCAAGTGACTCTTTTTCTGTTTGATATTCATAGATTGCGCGATTAGCTTCATCTACAGTTGTTTTTATCCAAGCTTCGACCTCTTCTGCTTGGCTTACCTGCTCTGTTTTTTCCCATCTTTTACCGATAATTTCTTTTGCAAGTGCACTCGCAACCTCACCGGCTTTATGCCCCCCCATGCCATCAGCAACTAAAATTAGCTTTTGGTTAGCTTGATTTAAAAAACTCCCACCTACATCTTCATTTAACTCCCTGACTTTTCCTATTTCAGATAAATAAAAACTGTTCACTCACATCACCTCTACTTTATCTTTTTTTAACAAGACGAGATATAAAAAAACCATCAGAATTTCCTGAGTAAGGGAAAAGTTGAATCCCGTATTTACTTAGATAACTATTTTGAACCAAGTCTTTATCAAATGTCTCTATAAAACCTAGATCAAGTTGGTAATTAGGATTTAATTCAAGAAAAGCTTGAATGACTTCTTCATTTTCATGCTTATCGAGTGTACATGTGCTATAGACAAGTTTACCCTTGTCTTTTAATAAAGGAGCAACTTCTAATAAAATATCAAGTTGTATTTGGTGTAAACGATTGATATCATCCAATGTTTTACTATATTTTATATCAGGCTTACTGCGCATCACACCTAACCCTGAACAAGGAGCATCCACTAAAATTCGATCAAATGTATTATTTTTGTAATGCTTACTTAAGTTACGCGCATCTGTGGCACTTGCCTCAATTGAATCGAGCTTGAGCCGATTTGCGTGTTGTTTAATTTGTTTAATCTTATTTTCGTGCAAGTCATGTGCATAAACCTTTCCTTTATCTTCCATCAATTCAGCAATGTGAGTAGTCTTTCCACCTGGTGCACTACATGTATCTAAAACCTTCATCTCTTTTTTTACATCTAAAGCTTGTCCAACAAGCATAGAGCTTTCATCTTGAATTGTTGCTTTACCTCGCTTGACTGCGTCTGAATGAATAACATTTCCTTCTTCAATAATTATCCCTGCATTTGTTAAAGAGGAAGGTCTTGCTTTAACTCCTTCTTCAGCTAATTCACTAATCACTTTTTCACGCGAATAATTTGGTTGTTTAACCCTTAATGTCAGTGGATTCCGTGTGAGATTACTTTGACAAATCTTCTCTGTTATTTCATAACCATATTGTTCGTTCAGTCGCTCTATCAGCCATTTAGGATGACTTGTTTCAATTGAAAGCCTTAGCAAGGGATCTTCAATCTTATCTAAGTTCGGAAGACCCTTTCTTTGAATATTTCTTAATACACCATTGACAAGACTTGAGGTACCCCGGTGCCCTTTTTGTTTTGCTATTTCTACCGCTTCATTAATTATTGCATAGTCAGGCACTTTATCTAAATACTTAAATTGATAAACTGACATACGTAGAAGATCTCTTACCCAATTATCTAGCCGCCTACCTCCAATAAATGGTTCTAAATAGTAATCAAGCGTTAGCTTCCTTTCAACCGTTCCATAAACAATTTGGACTAACAAATTTTCATCTTGCTTCTTTAGTTCATTTTTCTCAATAGCATTTGAAATTAAAATATGACTAAATCCATTTTGAGAATGAATGGTCGTAATTAAGTCCAATGCTGTTTTTCTAAGTTTCATTTACTCACTCCATTATCATTCCTGTTTTTATTAACTCGTCTGCACCATGTAGATAGTGTTCAACTAGCATTTTCTTTTTTCCCGCTGGTTGAATTTCAATTAATCTTACTGCTTGTTCATTTCCGCAACAAACAGAAAATCCATCAGCTTCTACTTTAACAATTTCACCTGGTTTCTTCCCTGGATACAGCGATGTTTCATATGTCGCGTTCCAAATCTTCATACGTTCTCCTTCAAATAAAGTATAAGCTACCGGCCATGGATTTAAGCCCCGTATGAGATTAAAAACTTCTCGATTTGATTTTGTCCAATCAATCCGTTCAAGTTCACGACTAATATTAGGTGCATAAGTTGCTTGATCTTCATCTTGTTTAATTGACTTATTTGTCTGAGTGAATATAGAAGGTAAAGTTTCTAATAACAAATCCCTTCCAAGTACCGATAACTTATCGTGTAAACTACCAACAGTGTCACTTTCTTCAATTTTAATTGCTTCTTGAGCAATCATATTTCCTGCATCTAGTTTTTCTACCATATACATAATTGTCACGCCAGTTTCTTGGTGTCCCTCAATAATTGAATAATGAATTGGCGCACCACCTCTAAGTTTTGGTAATAAAGATGCATGCACATTAATACTCCCGTATTTTGGTGCATCTAATAACTCATTTGGCAGTAATTGTCCATAGGCTGCTGTAATAATTAAATCAGGCTCATAGCTCAGTACCTCTTCATAACTTTCTTTTAAATACTCAGGTTGAAAAACAGGTAAATTATGTTTCAAGGCTGCTTGCTTTACTGCTGGTGCAGTTAAAGTACGCT
>JASLIE010000274.1 GCA_030152985.1 Bacillaceae bacterium | reverse complement strand
CATTTGAAAATAAGACCTGATAAACTTCAAAATAAACAGCCCCTGCTACATCATGCATGGCAAGCGTGAGTTCATTTTGTTCATTTTTTTCTAAGCTAAAGTGAAAAGGTAGTTCCGATGAAGCAAGCGAAATATGTGAAAAAGTAAGCCCATCTTGTTCGACCTTAAAATCACGGTCAATCAGTAATTCAAGCATCTGTCTCAGGGCAATTGGTGGAATAATCAGACGCCTACCTGATGAACTCTCCCTAAAATAACTGGGTGTATTCGAACTTAAATAAACGCCTTCCCCATTTATAATTGCTCGCATGAATTTAAGTATCTCTAAGTCTTTTTCGAGCACATAATGTTCATAAGGATCAAAGGTAAAATTCGTTGTAAAGTATTGCTGCTCATTCGACAAAACATTCTCGATAAAGTCACCAACACTTTTAACGACATACAATCTGTCTACACCTACTTTTAATTGAATAAAAAGCTGATGTTCTAGATCCCACTTTAAGCTATACTCGATATGAAGTGCCTCTTTTCCTGATAAAACATCTAATTTTGCCTCATGAGCACCTGAGAGCGCACGAATAAATTGATTAGATAATTCGTACTTAAAGTCACCTGACTCTAATTTCAAACGATCATTTACCTCTAAGAGGGTCGCAACAATATGCTTACAATAGCCATAAGCGTGAAAGGCCGGACAGTCACAATGACCAAAGCTTTCGTCTGTTTCAAACTTGGCTAAATCAACCTCCACTAAGTAAAGTTCCGTTCCTTCAACATTGGCATTCCAAACTTCATTATTTGAATCAAAACTCAGATCCGAAACACTCTCACTATTATAATAAGCAAGTCCACGTTTATACATAATTGACGGGAACTTACTTTGAATCAACTCTTTGCTTAATACCTTCATTTATAAAACCTTCCTTTTAAAAACACCATTACTTTATTGTACCTTATGTATAGTTATTTATGAAAGGTTTTTTGTCATAAAACGACAAAAACGACTAAAAAGTCGTTTTAGAGGTCGTCAAAGCCATTTAAATCACTTGTTTTTGTGTATTGACGTGATTTTTGTTCGAAAAAATCTGTTTTTGTGTCATCAAAATTATCCACATAAGCACGAATCCACTTCATTGGGTTATCTACATAGTCAGGATAAATTTCACTCAAACCCATCATGCGCAACATTTTATTTGCTCGGTATTTAATATAGCCTGCCATTTCAACTAAATCAATTCCCTCAACATCTTTTAAAACATAACTTGACCACTCAATCTCAAGCTCGACGGATTCACGAAAGGCATCATAAACCCACGCCGTAAATTCTTCTGTATTTAAGGATGGATTTTCTCCTAAGGTGGCTCTAAATAGCTCTGAAATAAAACGGCCATGCTCTAATTCATCACGATTAATATAGCTAACCATCGTTGAGGTCCCAACCATCTTATTATGACGGGCAAGATTGTAAAAGAAAGCAAAGCCAGAATAAAAGAACATGCCTTCAAGTAAAATCGTATAGACAAGCGTCCGTAAAATGTTTTCAAGTGTTGGCTCATCAACAAACTTATTGTAATGCTTCATAATGGCGTCATTACGTTTTAATAAAACAGGGTCTCGACGCCCCAATTGAAAAGATTCATTTTGCTCTTGCAGGGAAACAACCGATGAAAGGACATAAGAATAACTTTCATTATGAACCGCTTCCTGCTGAGCAATCACTGCCATAATCGACTGAATTGATGGATCTGTTGCATATAAAGAAATCAAAAGGGCAGTGCGTGTTTGAGGCGCATCTAAAGTTGATAAAAGTCCAATGATTTTTAAATAAGCATCTTTTTCACTTTCAGAAAGATGATTAAATTGCTTCACATCACTCGTCATATCGACTTCGTCAGCCTGCCAATAATTTCCGACAAGTCGCTTATACATTTTATACCAATGCGGATAAGCAATATCATTCCAATTTAAAATCCCACTCGACTCACCCCCAAAAACTCCCGTTGATTTATTCGGGTAACGTGGTTCAAGCGTTTTTGCACGCTTAAGCAAAACTTGTGACATTTTTTAAAACTCCTTCCAACCATACTTTAATTTTTTCTTCTTGCGAGCCTCTTGGTGACTG
This sequence comes from Bacillaceae bacterium, assembly GCA_030152985.1. GTDB lineage: Bacteria > Bacillota > Bacilli > Bacillales > Amphibacillaceae > Pseudogracilibacillus. The sequence continues at coordinate 18,576 of JASLIE010000274.1, read as the reverse complement.
TTCTATTTTTAAGCCTGGATGTTTACTCTCATAAAAGTGAGCAAGCTTATCAACTGCACGGCAGAAAAGCTCATCTCCTCCAAACTGTGTGTCACCTGAGCCAAACACATAAACATTGTCTGGTTTATAAGCTACTTCTAAAATAAAATCCTTGACCTCATCCGGCGTCCTTCCGTAATCCCAGGTAAAACTTCCTAAAAACAAAGCGTCATAAGCACTGACATCAACTGGAGCGTCCAAGCCAATCTCATGCATCTCTACAGTCATCTGTCTGCTTCTCAGTTCTTTTTCAATCACTTCAGCTATCTCTTCTGTATTCCCGCTATAACTTAAATAGGCGATTAAGACCTTCATCTTTCTACCTCCTTATGAATGACACCATTCACACTCTTCGATATCAGTTGATGTTGATCTCACATAATAAGTCGTTTTAAGTCCTTCTTGCCATGCCTGCAGGTGAAGATCTAAAAGCACAGAAGCACGAATCGTATTTGGAACATAGAGGTTAAACGAAATTGCTTGGTCAATATGCTTTTGACGGGCTGCGTTTTGCTTAACCGACCAACGCTGATCAAGAATATAAGCACTTCTTAAATAATGTTCATAAGTAGTTGTTGTTAAATCAGGTGCTGTAACTGGTATTTTAAAATCCTTCTTTTCCTCGTGATAAAAGACCTTAAAGACAGGATCAATACTTGCCGTTGAGCCGGCAATGATTGAGGTCGATGAGTTTGGTGCAATCGCCATAAGATAACCATTTCTAATCCCGTTATCCTGCACTTGAGCTTGCAAGCTTTTCCAAGCATCAGATGCGTAGCCTTTTTCCTTAAAGTAAGCTCCAGTTGCCCATTTACTTTGTGGAAAAAGTGGATACTCACCTTTTTCCTTACTCAATTGCATACTCGCCTTGATTGTCAAATAAGCAATTTCTTCGTAAAGCTCATCTGCATAAGCAACTGCTTCTTCTGACTCCCAGGCTATACCTTTTAGTGCAAGGAGGTGATGCCAACCAAAGGTGCCTAAACCAATGGCACGGTACTTTTGATTTGTAAGTGTCGTCTGTTTAATCGGCAAACTATTAATATCAATCACATTATCAAGCATCCTAACTTGAATCGCGATTAAGCGTTCGAGGACACCTGCTATGACCGCTCTTCCTAAGTTAACCGAACTTAAATTACAGACGACATAATCACCTGCTTTATATTTTTTAACAATGGTATCTTCATTTTCAACATACTCTTCTAAGAACTGAGTTGGCGACTGGTTTTGCGTGATTTCTGTGCATAAATTTGAGCAATAAATAATGCCTGCATGATCATTATTGTTCTGACGGTTGACCTCATCACGGTAAAACATAAAAGGAGTTCCCGTCTCAAGCTGTGACACCATGATTCTTTTCATCAGATCAATAGCTTTAATCTTACGCTTTGCTAGACGCTCATCTGCTACACATTCAAGGTACTTCTCCCGCCAACTTCCTGCTCCTTTTTCTTCGTCATAATAATCTTCAAGTGAATACCCCATCACTTCACGTACCTCATGTGGATCAAATAAATACCAGTCTCCACGTGCTTCAACTTGTTCCATAAAATAATCCGGCAAAGTAATGCCTGTGAAAATATCATGTGCACGCATGCGCTCATCACCATTATTTAGCTTTAAGTCTAAAAACGGTTCAATGTCAATGTGCCAAGCATCTAAATAAATTGCGATTGCACCCTTTCGCGTACCTAATTGATCAACACTGACAGCCGTATTATTCAGCTGGCGAATCCAGGGAACAACGCCACTCGACATCCCTTTAAAACCTTTAATTGAGCTACCACGCCCGCGAACCTTACCCATATAAACACCAATTCCGCCCCCATTTTTAGAAAGCTGAGCAACATCAGAGTTCACATCATAAATCGACTGTAAACTATCATCAACCGTATCAATAAAACAACTTGAGAGCTGCCCATGCGTTTTACCCGCATTATTCATTGTCGGTGTTGCAACGGTCATATATAAATTACTTAAGGCCCAGTATGCTTCAAGGACAAGTTCTGTCCGCTTTGAGACCGCTTCATTCTGCATTAAGTAAAGCGCAATAATCATCCAACGCTCCTGGGGGAGTTCAAACAATCTCTTTTCGTGATCAATAGCTAAATATCGAGTCGAGAAAGTATATAAGCCTAAATAATCAAATAAATAATCCCGTTCAGGTTGAATCGCTTCTGAAAACTTATCAATCTCTTCTTTTGTATACCTTTCTAAAATAACAGGCGCATAAATGCCTTTATCCGTTAACTGTTTAATTAAGTCGTAAAAATCACCATACTTATCCTTTTTATCATAACCCCTATTGCTCGCCGCCTCTTTATACAAGCCTTCTAAATAAAGTCTGCTTGCAAGATAAGTCCAATCAGGATTTGCTTCATCAATATTTTCTAAGGCATTTTTAATAAGTGAGTCCATCTTTGAAGCATCATTTGCTTCCGGATCAATTGTTCGCTCTGCCTTCTCTAGATATGCAGGCAAATCGATTTGTAATTCACCGGTTAGGTCTTCAATTAATTCTTTTATTTGCACTTCAATCTTCCTCCCGTAAACAACACAAAAAAGCCGTTCATCCACGGAATAAAGCGTGGACAAACGGCTGTTAGAGACACAGAGTCATTAACAGTTCCCGCCTCCAAACCCTTCACCCCGAAGATGTTAGAAACTTACTTGAATAAGGCAGGTCTCCTGACTTGTGATTCATCCTTATTACAAATCCTTCCCGTGAATACCACAGTGGTTTATTTTGTAATGCGTCCTCACTTACAGTTGCGGGGGCAGTTCTAGCTTGACTAGATTCCCATTTTAAGGTGTATTTCTACACCACCTTGATTCAAAAACTATATATTGTGTTATTTAATTTTATTTTGTCTATATATTGATTGCTACTGAAATAACTGTAACAAAAAAAGTAAAGACATGCAACTCATTTCATTTATTTTTGAAACTTCTCTAAACGTTGGAAAAACTCTTTGATAAAGTCAAAAAATATCTTTTCTGTTGGCAATAACTCTCGATCAGACGGAACAATCACGCCAACTGAACGATTTAAGTCTGGATCTGTTACACGGACCTTCACTGTGTTACGTGGAATATTATCAATTAAGGTGACCTCAGGAACAAGTGTAATCCCTAGACCGGCAGAAACTAGCCCCTTAATCGCATCAACATCACGTCCGACAAAGGATACTTTTGGCTTAAAACCGCCCTGCATACAGCCTTTATCGATTAAATCACGTAAGACATAGCCTTCCGGAAACAAGACAAAACCCTCATTTTGTAATTCCGATAACTTGATTGCTGCACGCCCAGCTAAGCGGTGATCAGACGGCAGGAGCGCAACAATATCTTCTGTAAATAGAACTGTACTTTTGATCCGTTTATAGCCTTTTGGTAAAGGACCTAATAAAGCAAGATTAATTTCGCCACTTAAAACAAACTCAATTAAATCATTGTAAGAACCTTGGTGCAACTCAAATTTAGCATGTGGATAGTTTTTCCTAAAAAAAGATAGGGCACGTGGTAAAATATAGTTTGATAAACTTGTCGGAAAGCCAATATGAATAGTTCCTTGTTCTGGGTCAATATACTCAGTCACAACTTGGACTGCATCATCAATCACATTCACTGCTCGCTCCATTTGTTCAAGAAATATTTTACCAATCGGTGTTAACCTGACTGTACGCCCCTCACGAATAAATAACTTCACATTTAATTCTTCTTCTAAATTAGCAATTTGCCGACTCACAGCCGATTGCGCGACATGTAATGCATCAGCTGCTTCAGTCATATGTTCACGTTTAGCTACTTCGATAAAGTACTTAATTTGCCTTAATTCCATTTTAAATCACCCCTAAAGCTAGTCATATCAGTCATTCGTACTTCTATTATCTCACATAAGCATCAATTATATCTATAATAAGCATTGAATCGATTAATTAACTTGTGTACACTTAAAATACCTTATTGTTTTAAACTGACTTGTACGGAAGATTCTAGCTTTGGATTTTAAGGAGGTTGTCTAATTTGTTTACTTTAAATAAAGATACTGTCACAAAAGAAGAGCAAGAAGTCCTTGACTATATGACACACGTATTTGAAAAAGTAAAAGAACGTGATCCACACGAAACTGAGTTTTTACAAGCTACTAAAATTTTATTCGAGTCACTTATCCCTGTCTTTGTGAAAAATCGCACATACATGGAACATAATATTCTTGAGCGAATAATTGAACCAGAACGTGTCATTTCATTTAGAGTTCCTTGGGTTGATGACCAAGGCAGGCATCGCGTTAATCGTGGCTACCGGGTTCAATTTAATAGTGCCATCGGACCTTATAAAGGGGGGATTCGCTTCCACCCCTCTGTCAATTTAAGTATTATGAAGTTCTTAGCACTCACACAAATCTTTAAAAACTCACTTACTGGCCAAGCAATCGGAGGCGGTAAAGGGGGATCTGACTTTGATCCCAAAGGTAAATCAGACAATGAAATCATGCGATTTAGTCAAAGTTTTATGACCGAGCTCGCACGCCACATTGGAGCAGATACCGACGTACCTGCTGGGGATATCGGAGTCGGGAAACGTGAAATCGGCTATATGTTTGGACAATATAAACGCCTACAAAACACCTACGAAGCAGGGGTCTTAACGGGTAAAGCGCTCAATTACGGTGGGATTCGTGGCCGAACTGAGGCGACAGGTTACGGGACCATTTACTTTATTAATGAGATGCTAAAAGACCGTAATATGAATCTAAAAAACATGACCGTTATTGCGTCAGGCTCGGGAAATGTCGCAATTTATGCAATGGAAAAAGCGATTCAACTCGGAGCTAAGGTCGTTGCTTGTAGTGATTCAGGTGGTTATGTTTATGATGGGAACGGCTTAAGTCTCCAGACCATTAAGCGACTTAAACTTGATGAAGGTAAACGCATTAGTGAGTATGTCGAAACACACAGTGATGCAGAATACTTTGATGATTGCTCACGGATTTGGTCCGTTCCTTGTGATATTGCAATTCCTTGTGCAACACAAAACGAACTTGATGCAGACGCAGCCCAGATGCTGATTCAAAACGATGTTGTTGTCGTAGCAGAAGGAGCTAATATGCCTTGTACGTCTGATGCCATTAAGTTATTTCAAGAAAACGATGTCTTATTTGGACCGGCACAAGCAGTGAATGCAGGTGGCGTAGCCGCTTCATCTTTGGAAATGGCACAAAACAGTGCACGCCTCGCTTGGACAGCTGAAGACGTTGATGAAGAGCTTCAAAAAATTATGAAACGTATTTATCGTCGTTGTATGAAAGCAGCCAATAAATACGGTCAAGCGGATAATTTAGTCGTTGGATCGAATATTGCTGGCTTTACAAAAGTTGCTGATACCATGATTGAACTTGGGAATATTTAAATAAAACCTATAGAATCTGTATTCTATAGGTTTTTTATTGTATACTGTTAATCATAAGTGGAGGTATGTCTATGAAAAAAATTCTTGAACTACTTAAACAAGCAGAGTCAACACTCATTTTTACGGGAGCTGGCATGTCAACTGAAAGTGGTTTACCAGACTTTCGTTCAAAAGACCGTGGATTATGGGAAAGATTTAATCCTGATGAACTCGCAAATGTGAACGCTTTAATTGATAACCCAAAAGAGTTTACCGAATTTTATCAATACCGTCTCAGTGAAATTGATAAATATAAACCACATGAAGGACATTATATTTTAGGTGAGTGGGAAGAGGCGGGTTTGATTGATGGTATTATCACTCAAAATGTAGATGGTTTTCATTCAGATGCAGGCAATCAAGATGTGATGGAGCTTCATGGATCTTTTAGAAAGCTTCACTGTCATAACTGTAGAAAAGAAGTCAAAAGAAAGGACTATTTGGCAGGAAAAACGAGCTGCTCTTGTGGCGGTATCATTCGTCCAGGCATTGTTCTCTTCGGTGAAAGTTTACCCCAACACACATTCAGACAAGCTGAAATCGATACCAATGAATGTGACTTATTTATTGTACTCGGCTCATCACTTTCTGTTTCACCTGCAAACATGTTTCCCATGCTTGCAAAAGAAAGCGGTGCCAAACTTGTTATCGTAAATAGAGAAGCAACAGAACTAGACGCGATTGCTGATTATATTGTCAGAGATAAGACTATTAAAGACCTTTTAATTCAGTTAAACGAATCCCTTTAAAAAAAGCGTGTGCAACTCACTTGCCCTGAGCTGCACACACTTTTATTTTTCTATTTTTAAATTCGGTGCGTCTTTTATCTCTTCTACGACACGCCCGTCAGTTACTTCAACCTCATGAGAATGGCCACCACAGACGTATTTAAAGTAACCATTATCAAAATCGGTACCAATTTCTTTATAAAATACACCTTCAAAGTAATTCTTCTTCGACTTAGTAAAACTAAGGACAAATCCTTCTGCATCTTTTTGAAGGAAGCCACGAATACCTTTTTCATAAATTGCTTCGTCTGCACTTTCAAGCGCCCGATTAACAGATACAATATGTATATCAACAAAAACGAGCTCTTTTAGTAAGACATTCACAAAGGAACCACGTGTTATTTCTTCCCACCTATTTTGAGGCGTTTCTCCAATAATCACTTGAGTGATATTGTATTTATAAGCGACTTCCTTAATCGCCTTGACAATCGGACGTGCCTCATTGTCTTTCATAATAAATTTCTCTGCCCCTAGCTCTTTACTTAATTCCTTCCATCCCTGAATATACTCCGCTTTTTCAGCATCAAATTCATCAAAAGGAAGGCGATCAACTGTTAGCACATAGAGTGGACAATTCGTCATACGTGCTAGTTCGTGTCCACGTTTAATAAGCCGGTCACCATTTGGCCCATAATAAACACAAACTAAAATTCTTTCATCCATATGACTCATAGCGTTATTCACACGCGTCACCTCGTTTTTTATGATTGTATTCTTGATTATATCACAAGTAAATTATTTAAAAAGACGAAACACTTATTCTTAAAAAACTTTTTATTTAATGCGAAAAGAGCTAGTTTAGTATATAATATATAAGTATTTACTCGGTTTAAGGACACTTTTTCTATAAGGAGGGGAGCTATTATGACGCTAAACTTTTTAATCATTTTACCCTTTATCATCGCAATTATCATCCCTTTAATCTACCGTAAAACCCAAGAAAAACATCTCGGATGGTTCGTTTTACCCGTTCCAGTCATTCTTTTCATTTATTTATTTCAATTTATAAAGCCGGTTTCGCAGGGTGAGACTTTTTCATCTTTAGTCAATTGGATTCCCTCGTATGATATTAATTTCATTACTTATTTAGACGGTTTAAGTTTAATTTTTGCCTTACTGATCACCGGCATCGGTTCACTTGTCGTTTTATATTCCGTCTTTTACTTAACTAAAGAAGAAGATCTTGGTCATTTCTATACTTATCTACTCCTTTTTATGGGGAGTATGCTTGGTCTTGTTTTATCTGATCACTTAATGGTTTTATACGTGTTTTGGGAGCTGACCAGTATCTCCTCATTTTTACTCATCGCATTTTGGTATCAGCGTAAAGGGTCACGCTACGGAGCAAAAAAATCACTTTTAATTACGATCTTTGGTGGTTTAGCCATGTTAATTGGATTTTTGATGCTCCATGAGCTGACAGGTAGCTTCAGTCTGAATGAAATTATCGCATCAAGTGAGCTACTTAAAAAGGAAGTCCTTTTTATACCTGCGCTCATCCTTATTTTACTTGGTGCCTTTACCAAATCAGCCCAGTTTCCATTCCATATTTGGCTACCAGATGCCATGGAAGCACCTACACCTGTGAGTGCCTACCTCCACTCTGCAACAATGGTTAAGGCAGGAATTTATTTAGTCGCTCGTTTTACACCTGTTTTTGGGGGAAATGAAATTTGGTTTTACTTAGTGACGAGTGTTGGACTTATGACACTCTTTTGGGGGTCCTTTTCTGCGATTAGACAAACTGACTTAAAGGCCCTCCTTGCTTATTCGACAATCAGCCAGCTCGGTCTTGTCATGTCACTCTTTGGTGTCAGTTCACTTTCACTACATGAATCGATTAACTTAAATAGTGTTTTATATACCCAGGCTGCCTTTGCTGCACTTTTTCATCTTGTCAACCACTCAACCTTTAAAGGTGCCCTTTTTATGGTTGTTGGTATTTTAGACTTCCAAATTGGAACACGTGATATCAGGCGACTGGGTGGACTTGCAAGCTTGATGCCTATTTCATTTACTATTGCTTTAATCGGTAGCTTTTCAATGGCTGGACTTCCTCCTTTTAACGGCTTTTTAAGTAAGGAAATGTTCTTTACAGCCATGCTGAGCTTGAAAGATTTCAACATTTTCTCACTTCAATCAATTGGAGTTGTTTTTCCAGTGATTGCTTGGTTAGCAAGTGTATTTACCTTTATCTATAGTATGGTCATTGTCTTTAAAACATTTTTAGGCCAACCACAAGAAAGAAAGTTACTTCAAGCAAAAGAAGCGCGTTTAGGGATGTTAATTTCACCTTTAACTCTCGCATCGCTCATTATTTTAATTTTCTTTTTCCCAAACACACTGGCAAAACATCTCTTATATCCCGCACTGGCTAGTATTTATCCTGCACTTGATTCGACTTATTTACCTGTCGTTCAAGTTTGGCACGGTTTTACACCTGAACTTTGGATGACGATTAGCCTTGTCTTAATCGGAAGCTTGATCTTTTTATTTTACAACAAGTGGCGGATTATTTATCGCTTGTTTCCGAAACGCTTTTCATTTGATGCACTTTACAATCAGACACTGGTCTTTTTTGATCGTCTATCAAAGCGAATCACTCAAAGCTACATGACAGGATCGCTGAGTCATTACTTTGAATATATTTTTCTAACAGTTGTTATTCTAATTGGCTTTGTCTTTGTTCGACTTGACGCCTTTCAGTTTTCAAGTGTGAATGATGCGCCAATCGGTATCTTTGAATGGATCTTAGCTCTTACCTTATTCATTGCCGGACTGACGCTCTTATTAACACAATCACGATTAACCGCCATTGTTGTTAATGGCTACATTGGCTTTACACTGGCCATGTTCTTTGTCCTTTTTAGAGCACCAGATCTTGCGCTGACACAATTAGTGATTGAAACAGTCACAACAGCACTCTTTCTACTCTCATTTTACTTTCTACCTAAATGGGAAAAGGAAAAGAGACCGAAAGGCTTACGCAATCGAAATTTACTGATTTCAATTGCTGTTGGAGTGCTCTTTACTCTGATTGCACTCTCAGTTAAAAGCGGTCGATTATTTGAATCGATCTCAACTTACTTCGAACAAGCAGATGAGCGTGCAGGTGCTTATAACATCGTTAACACGATCTTAGGGGATTTTAGAGCCTTTGATACCATGCTCGAAGTCATTGTTCTTTTCATTGCAGGGCTTGGGGTTTACACCTTAATTAAAGCAAATAAAGAAAGCGAGGTGCGCCGCCCATGAAAATAAATGACTTAATTTTAAGAACCGTTTCAAAAATTATTGTCTTTATTATTTTAACTCTAGCAATCTATTTATTTTTCTCAGGCCACCATGCACCTGGCGGAGGCTTTGTTGGTGGACTCGTGCTTGCATCTGCCCTTGTTTTACTTTTATTAACCTATGATATTGAAACCATTCGCGCAGGTTTGCCGATTGACTTTAAATTGGTCGCAGCACTCGGAGCACTAATCGTTCTCTTAAGTGGTTTTGGCGCCCTTCTTTTCGGTCAATCCTTCTTAACTCAGAGCTTTTGGACCGTCGATTTTCCCTTACTTGGTACACGTGAAATTTCAACAGTTACTTTTTTTGAACTGGGTGTTGCCCTAACTGTTGTCGGCGTTGTGATTACAATTATTTTAAGTATTAGTGAGGATGTGTCATAGATGGAAACTTTAATTATTATTGTTGCAGGCTTTCTCGTTACAGTCGCAAGCTACTTACTCTTATCCAAAAACTTAATCAAAGTAATCTTAGGGACTGCCGTCTTGACACATGCTGTTCATTTATTAATTATGGCCATGGGAGGCTTTAAAGGCGACAGTGTGCCCATTGTTGGCGAAAAGAAAACCGCCTTTGTCGATGCACTCCCTCAGGCACTGATTTTAACGTCGATTGTCATTAGTTTTGCTGTCAGTGCTTTTTTTCTCGTCTTAGCCTATCAAACTTATAATAAAACTAAAACAGACAATCTAGATGAAATGCGGGGTGTAGACGATGAATAATTTAATTGCCATGCTCATGATTATTCCATTACTTGTCGGTGTCATACTCGTATTTTTTCCTAAGCAACTTAACTTTCAGCGAATCATGACTTTTTTAGCAAGTCTTGCTAACCTTATTATCTCTATACGCTTACTTAAACAGATCCAAATAGATGGAATTTTAAAAATTGAGTTTGGTAACTGGGAGTCGCCTTTTGGGATTTTATTTGTTGCCGATTCATTTGCTGTTTTACTTGTTTTAACAACTAGCCTTATCAGTGGCATCATACTACTTTATGCAGCACATTCAATTGGAGAAAAAAGAGAGAAACTTTACTTTTATCCCTTTATGAACTTTTTAATTGCAGGGGTGAACGGCTCCTTTTTAACTGGCGACCTCTTTAACCTATTTGTGACATTTGAAGTGATGTTACTTGCTTCCTACGCCTTAATTACACTGGGGGCAAATAAAAAACAACTGCAAGAATCAATTAAATACGTTGCCATTAATGTCCTTGCCTCATCTCTTTTCTTAATTGCCATTGCTTATTTATACGGAGCAGTTGGGACACTTAATATGGCTCATCTTGCCAGTCGCCTACAAGAAAGCGGGCAAACACCGCTTCTGACTGTCATTAGCTTATGCTTCTTAATTGTCTTTAGTCTCAAAAGCGGCCTCTTACTTTATCAATGGTTACCTGGCTCTTACAGTACACCTCCAACAGCAATCGCTGCCTTGTTCGGTGCGCTCTTAACAAAGGTTGGTATTTACTCGATCTTCCGAGTTTTCACCTTAATCTTTTATCACGAGCCACAGGTGACACATTTAATCATAGGGATTATGGCTGTTTTAACGATTATAGGTGGTAGCCTTGGAGCGATTGCCTATGCGGACGTGCGCTATGTTGTTTCATACAATGTCGTAATTGCCGTCGGCTTTATCTTGGCTGCACTGGCTATCTTTACTTTAACAAGTATGACAGGAGCGATTTATTATTTACTTCACGATATGATTGTTAAAGCACTCCTCTTTTTACTGATTGGAACAGTCGTCTATCTCACTCACACATCGAAGGTAGAAGATATGAGTGGACTCATCCGGAACTATCCACTTCTTGGCTGGATGTTCTTTATTACAGTCCTTTCACTTACAGGTATTCCACCATTAAGTGGCTTTTTAGGCAAGGTGCTTGTTGGACAAGGTGCACTTGAAGCAGGGAGTTACGTCTTACTTACCGTGACATTTTTATCAAGCTTAGTTGTTCTCTATAGCTTACTAAGAGTTTTTATGGGGACCTTTTGGGGTGAGACCATCATTAGTGAAGAAGAACAAAAACCATTAAAATGGCAACTTCTTTTACCAAGTGGCCTACTAGTCTCCTTGACCCTGCTCTTAGGCTTATTCCCTGAAGCAATCGCACCCTTTGTTGATGATGCGGCTCACACTTTAATGAATCCTGATGTTTATATTCAAGCTATTTTAGATAAATAATGAAAGGAGGTATCTTTAATGGCCGGTCAGTTTTTACTCAACTTATTTATCGCTCTACTCTGGGTCCTCTTAAAAGATGAAGACGCTTTTTACTTTAGTACATTTGGTAACGGCTTTATTATCGGAATCTTTATCGTTTTTTTAATGCGACGCTTTTTCGGTGGTCAGTTTTATTTACAGCGTGTCTGGTCAATTGCTAAATTAATCTTACTTTTCATTTCTGAACTGACACAATCAAGCCTTGTTGTAATCAAGCATATCTTAAGCCCGAAAATTACGATTGAACCTGGTATTTTCACTTATAAAACAGGTCTTTCAAGTGATTGGGAAGTCACAACACTTGCCTTACTTTTAACACTGACACCCGGATCAGTTGTCATGGAAGTAAATCCTGAAGGGAATGTTTTTTACATTCACGCAATGGACATTAAGAGATACCAAGCTAGCTTAGAAGGCTCGCTTAAAAAATTTGAAAAAGCAATCACGGAGGTGACACGTTAATGGTCGAGCTTATTTTAAAGATTTCACTTATTTTATTTGGACTTTCTATTTTCATTACATTTATCCGAATTATCATTGGCCCGACATTTTCTGACCGTGTGATAGCAATGGATGTTGTGGGTGTTAACTTAATTTCTGCGGTTGCTATTGTTTCTTTATTATTTAATACATTCGCCTTCTTTGATGTTATTTTAGTTTTGGGGATTCTTGCCTTCATTAGTACAATTGCCTATTCTAGGTTTTTAGAAAGAGGTGTGATTATTGAACGCAAACGAAATCTATGAAGTCATTGGTGCATTCATTATCCTCTTTGGTGCCATAATTAGTGTTGCTAGTGCTATTGGTATTATCCGGTTTCCAGATATCTACTCACGTGCACACGCCGCGACGAAGACGACGACACTTGCAGTTTTGATTACGCTTTTTGGTGCTTTTTTCTTCTTACTTTTCGGCCACGCTTACGTCAGTGTCCGGTTAATTTTAGGGATTGTCTTTGTTTTTATTACAGCACCTGTCTCAGGACATCTCGTCCTGCGTTCAGCCTATAGGGCAGGTGTTCCAATGTCTGATAAAACAGCCTCGGATGCTTTAAAAGAAGCTGTTTTTACCGATCAAGAAACAAAAAAAGCCCCTTAATTATTTAAGGAGGCTTTTTCTTATGCTTCTTTTTTCATTTGTTTACTACGTAATTGACCGCATGCAGCGTCAATATCAGTTCCTTGCTCTAAACGAACACCACAGTTAATGCCTTTATCTTTTAAGATCTTCTCAAATGCCTTAATCTTTTCTACTTCACTTCGTTCATACTGGATATGCTCATCAACCGGATTATAGGGGATTAAATTTACATAAGCTAAATGACGAATATGTGAAAGTAATTTAGCAAGCTCGTGTGCTTCTTTTGGATTATCATTCACGTCTTTAAGTAAAATGTACTCAAATGTAATCCGTCTATTTTTCTTCTCTAAATAATAATCTACTGACTCCATGACTTGTTCAATTGAAAAGGCACGGTTAATTTTCATAATTTCCGTTCTTAACTCATTATTTGGTGCATGAAGTGAAATAGCTAAATTCACTTGCATGTCTAAATCAGCAAATTGATAAATCTTATTTGCAAGTCCACTCGTTGACACTGTGATATGCCTTGCCCCGATTGATAGACCGGCTTGATCATTTACAACACGTAAGAAATCAACTAAATGGTCATAGTTATCAAGTGGCTCACCAATTCCCATCACAACGATATGACTCACACGCTCTTCTTTTTCACGCATGTCTAAATGTTTTTGCACATGCATAATTTGTTCGGTGATCTCACCGCTCGTTAAATCACGATTTTTCGACAGCAGGCCACTTGCACAGAATGAACAACCAATATTACAACCGACTTGCGTTGTTACACAGACAGACAAACCATACGAATGACGCATGAGAACTGTTTCAATTAAATTTCCATCATGTAATTTAAATAAAAACTTAATGGTACCGTCTGCTGACTCCTGTTTCAGTTCGACATCCATCGTATCGATGACAAAATGATTTTCTAAAGCTTCTAGGCATGACTTATTCACGTTCTTCATCTCAGAAAATGCATTGACACGCTTTTTATATAACCAATCCCAAACCTGTTTTGCACGAAACTTTTGCTCACCTTGCTCAAGTAACCAATCTTGTAACTGTTCAAATGTTAAACCATATACCGAACTCTTCATAACTTTCTCCCTCTTTTTACGTCCATTAAAAATACACTACGTTTAATTTCACATATTCGACGCTTAAAGTCAATGCTTTGAAACTGATTTCAACAAGTTTTATAACTTGAATCACTAGACCTTTACAAATGAAAGCCGTATCATTTAAATTAACACTCAATAAAGGAGACGATTAACATGTTTCACAAAGAAACAAAATACTATAAAAACATTCCATTCTCAGTGCTTGACCTTGCGCCTGTTCTAGAAGGTGAAACAGCAAAGGAAGCCTTTAAAAATAGTGAAAAGTTAGCCATTCAAACAGATAAATTAGGTTATAACAGATATTGGTTAGCTGAGCACCATAATATGCCGGGTATTGCAAGCTCTGCAACCTCCCTTCTCATCGGACACCTCGCCGGAAAAACAAATTCCATGCGCATTGGTTCAGGAGGGATTATGCTACCGAATCACGCAACACTCGTTATTGCTGAACAATTTGGGACACTCGAATCACTTTACCCAAACCGGATTGATTTAGGCCTCGGACGTGCACCCGGAACAGACCAGGCAACTGCTTTTGCTCTACGTCGGACACTTAATCAAGCCGTTGAAGAATTCCCTCGACAAGTAACTGAACTTGAAAACTACTTTTCAGATGAAGTAAGTGGTTTTGTTCAAGCTGTACCCGGACAAGGCTTAGACATTCCTATTTGGTTACTCGGCTCAAGTGATTATAGTGCACGACTAGCTGCTGAAAAAGGCTTGCCATTTTCATTTGCCAGTCACTTTGCACCTCGCTATATGCAGGAAGCCATTCAAATTTACCGAGATAACTTTAAACCGTCTAAGCAACTTAAAGAACCGCATGTCATGCTTGGTGTAAATATTATTACAGCTGATACTGAAGAAGAGGCACGATTCATCGCCAGCTCACAGCAACAACAGGTTGTCTACTTACGCCGGAATGAACCGACAAAACTCCAAGCACCAACACATGATTTAAATCGCCTCTTAACTGAGGACGAACAAGCAATGATTGAACGCATGTATCAATCAAACACAACGATTATTGGCGATTTACAAACAGTTAAGAGAAAAGTCGATGCCTTACTTGATGAAAGCAAGGCAGATGAATTAATTATTAATGCTCAAATCTATGATATTGATGCACGTATTCATTCATATGAGTTGGTCGCTGAATTATTTGATTAAGAGGAGCTGAAACTTTTGCAAGCAAATAAAACTGTCTATCCCATACTTTTTATCATCAGTGCTGCCCATCTTTTAAACGACTCTTTACAAGCGGTGATTCCTGCCATGTTTCCGATTCTTGAGGAGTCACTTAATTTAAGCTTTACCCAGCTTGGGCTCATTGCTTTTACCTTGAATATGATTGCATCTGTCATGCAGCCGGTGATCGGAAGTTTTACCGATAAGCGCCCCATGCCCTACGCCTTACCACTCGGGCTTACTAGCAGTATGATTGGAATGGCCGCCCTTGCCATTGCACCAAATTTTTGGACGATTTTACTGAGTGTTGTCTTTATCGCCATTGGATCTGCGACCTTTCATCCTGAGGGATCACGTGTCGCTTATCTTGCTGCAGGACCCCGTCGTGGACTTGCTCAATCTATCTTTCAGGTTGGGGGAAATACAGGACAAGCACTTGCTCCTCTTATTACTGCCCTTGTCCTCGTACCACTCGGGCAATTTGGAGCTATGTGGTTTACACTTGCAGCTGGTCTTGCCGTTATTTTCTTACTCTATATAGCTGCTTGGTATAAAGAACAAATAAAACTTGAAACAAAAAGCAAGTCAAGCTCAACTACAACTCCAAAAGAGCTTAAATCTGCAATCAAACTCGCCCTATTCTTTCTTATTCTCGTCGTCTTTGCTCGGTCTTGGTATCACGGGGCTATCGGTAATTTTTACGCCTTTTATGCGATTGACAGATATGATTTATCTATTTCGCAAGCCCAACTTTATATTTTTACCTTTTTAATTTTAGGAGCAATCGGAACATTTTTAGGGGGACCACTTGCTGATCGTTTTGGCCGAAAAAACATTATTTTCTTTTCACTCATTGGCCCTGCACCACTTGCGCTTATCTTGCCCTACATGCCACACAAAGGCGCTCTACTTGTTTTAGGACTTATCGGACTCATGCTCATGTTAAGCTTTTCAGTTACGGTACTTTACGCACAAGAACTTGTACCAAGTAAAATTGGACTCATGTCTGGACTCATTGTCGGACTTGCTTTTGGTTTAGGGGCCATTGGCGCTGTCGCACTCGGTATTCTGATTGACCTTTACGGCATTAGGGCGACTATGATTGGCGCTTCACTTTTACCTTTACTTGGATTTTTCGCACTCAAACTACCAAGCGATCAAACTGTTAGAAATTGGTATAAAGAGACGAGCCCTACGAGGTAATAACTAGGATTTTACCTGCTTATTTGGTAGTATATAGATATAGATGAGTCTAAAGAGATGGAGGGTATTAGATGAGAAAACTAGTTATTTTAGGTGGCGGTTACGGTGGGATTAAAGTATTAACCGGTCTGCTCGGTTTAGCTTTACCTGAAGATTTACAAATCGTCGTTGTTGATAAAAACCCATATCACTCGTACAAGACTGAATTTCATACAATCGTTGCAGGGACTGCTGCAGAGGTAGACGTACGTTCTCCTTTTCCAGTTCATGACCAAGTTGTTTATGAGTTTGGTACAGTAAAAGGTATCGATATTGAAAGTCAAAAGATTACATTTGAAAACAGTAGTAAAGTTGTATCATATGATTACTTAGTCATCTCACTTGGATGTGAGGATAGTTATCACGGAATTGAAGGGGCCGAGGAATTCACAGAAAGTCTTCAGTCATTTTCAAAAGCACGCTATGCAGGACTTGCGGTAGGTAACTTAAAACCTTATGGTAAAGTATCTATTGTTGGTGCTGGATTAAGCGGAATTGAGGCAGCTTCTGAGATTAGAGAAAGTCGTCCCGACCTAAACATTCGCTTACTTGATCGGGGGGGCTCAGTACTTAAAGCCTTTGATCCAAAAATTCAAGCACACGTTGCAGATTGGTTCATTAAAAATGACGTTGAAGTCCTGCATCATGCGAATGTCGAGTATGTTGAAAAAGACGGAGTTTGTAACAATGGGGTTTGTTATGTGAATGACGTCACAATCTGGACTGCAGGTGTACAGCCTCACAGCCTAGTTCAAGGACTTCCTTTTGAGAAGGATAAGTATAATAAAGTGGTTGTAAATGACTTCTATCAAACAAACACACATGACAATGTGTTTGTCATTGGTGACAATGCTTCTTCGACCTATTCACCAAGTGCTCAACTTGCCGGACAGCAAGGTGAACAGTTAGCTGATATTTTAGGCGATATTGTCTCAGGTAACCAACCGAAGAAACCAAAAGAAATTCGTTTACGTGGAACACTCGGATCTCTCGGTAAGTCAGACGGATTTGCAGACATGTTCTCAACACCTGTCACAGGACTTCTACCACGGATTACAAAGTCAGGTGTTCTCTGGCTTCAGAAAAGACATTAAAATAAAAGCACCTTTATCTATCGGATAAGGGTGCTTCCTTATTAACTTTTACTTTAAGCGCTTACATATTCTTGAAATTAAAAATTACTTAAAAACTCTTGATACTTCTTAGCATAAACTTTGTGTCCGATTTTCCGGTAAAGTTTTTCTAAATTTTCATAAGAAAAACGTAGATTTGGATCCATATCTTTCCACTTGATGTTTAATAAGATTGCATCATTATGTCTTTGGTGACTTACTAAGTACTGATGAGCTTGCATTATCCGTTCATTAAGCATAAATTGAAGCTTTTCTTGTTTATTGAAGGTCCAATCATAAGATTCTTTCTCTAAATAATTCCCATGAAAGACATCTAACACTTCTTTAAACTCTTCAAAAGCCTGATCATTATCAATTATCAACTCTTTTAATTTAACTTCAAACAAATCGACATCTGAATACACTTTATTTACATCTATTTTATATTTACGCTGCACATTCTCTATTTCTATCGGTAATTCATTCTTATTTAATACTTCACGAATAGAATAAATCGTTGCATAAAGTTGTGAGTAAGCTGCTTCAGCATGTAGCTCAGGCCATAACTTTTCAACTAACTCATCTTTATTAAGCCCGGTTTCACGATAGTGTAACAAAAGCAAAAATAATTCCTTTGCCTTTGACGTCCTCCATTTCACAGGTATTTCTTCTGCCTCACTTAACGACTTTCCTTTTAATATCTCAAAACTACCCAGACATCTTAAATACACTTTTGACAATTCTATTCTCCTTTAACCTTATTTAAATTCACTCCCTATATTATGTACATTAACTTAAAGTGAACCTTTTAATCAAATAGATTTTTTCTATAATTATTATATATCAATCATTTAAAATAAATTACAACAAATTAGTAATTTCTGTGGCAATAGATAAGTTTACGTGATTTAACCTACTCTAACATGGTATATTTATTTAAGCGATTGTCAAAAGGAGATATTTAAATGAATTTCTATAATTTACGTTCATTCCTTGCTGTTGTTGAATGTAAAAGCTTTTCTAAAG
>JASLIE010000264.1 GCA_030152985.1 Bacillaceae bacterium | reverse complement strand
GCGCGCTTCTTCATTTAACTTTTCCGTCATCATACCATTTGGATGGAGTAAATGATAAAGCCAACTTCCCCAAAGACGTTCTTCAAACTTAACTGTCCGCTCTATATGTAACTGTTCAATCAGAAGCTCAACAGTCATTTTAATTAATTCTGTTAAATTTAAATTTTCATCTGGATTCCCACTGACACCAACTACTCCGATCGTTTCGTTTAAAAAAACGATCGGTAAATTTATGCCTATCCGAGATTTAGGAAAGCGTGATAGATTTTCATCTGTTATAATTAATGGAGTTCTTGTTTTTAACACTTTTTTTGCGCCATCATGAAATGTATTAACTCTTTTTTTATCACTACTTGCTACAATTAATCCCTCTTTATTAATTATATTAATTCGAACATCTACAATATGGCTGAGACGCTCAATAATAATTTGACCTAACTCTTTTGTTATCTGCATTTTATCCCTCTTAACTGATCTTAATTATTTTATAAAGGACTGATTATATGTATCGTTTTTCTAAATACCTTACTCATAAATATAAATTTATGCTTGTCTTATGGTTAATTATAGCCAGTGTCTCACTTTATTTTGCAATTGAGCTTCCTTCTTCATTGAAAGGTGACGGTTTTAAAATGGAAGCCGAGCACGAGAGAGTAACAGATCTCGCTTCATCAAAGTTTGATTTTCCTGCTGACACACTCTTTATCGTCTTTGATGGTGTTGAAGACTCAGATATCAAACATCAATTAAACTTAATCGAAAATTTGAATATTACTTCTGATATTATCTCACCCTTAGACAATTCAGACTTAGTAAATGATAACTTAGCTTATAGTTTACTTCACTTTGATAAAAACGACAATATGTCTAAATATGTTGATGAGATCAGATCTACAATCATCTCAGACAAAGTTACTTTAACCGGACAAGAAGCAATTGCAAAAGACATCAACGCCGCAAGTCAAAGAGATTTGATCATTGCTGAATCGATTGGATTACCGATTGCTATTCTTGTCTTGATTTTTGCTTTTGGTACACTCACAGCCTCTTTACTTCCTTTACTCATTGGCTTGAGTACAGTCCTTGTCACTTTCGCTCTTTTAACTTTTATTGGTCGAACAATGGATTTATCGATTTTTATTTTAAACATTGTTCCAATGCTCGGACTAGCTCTAAGCATTGACTTTGCCCTTTTATTAATTAGTCGTTACCGAGAGGAAAGAGAACACCACTCAAACCAAAAGGCAATTGTGATTATGATGCAAACTGCTGGTAGATCCGTTCTTTTTTCAAGCATGAGCGTCATCATTGGACTCGCAGCTCTTTTACTCATTAAAGTTGATATTTTTCAACACATTGCGATAGGGGGGATGCTTGTAGTCATCTTTGCTGTCATTAGTTCACTGACACTTTTACCTGCTCTACTTCTCTTAATTGGTGATCGAATCGATGATTTTAAGGTTTTTAAAAGCAAACAAAAAACCTCACGTTGGAGAAAGTTTGCTGAATCAGTCATCAAGCATCCAATTAAAATAACGATTGGAGCAACGTTTCTCTTATTAATCGCTCTGATTCCGATCAAAGATATGGAACTAACAATTCCACAACTTGATGCCTTGCCTATGAGCTATGATTCACGTGCAGCTTTTGAAAAAATTCAAACAGAATTTGATTTAAATAATGAATCAACTGTTTTTCTTATAAGTGAAAATAAAAAAGGCTGGGAAAGTTCAAGTGCTTTAAAAGAAATTGAAAAACTTACAAAACATTTCCAAAAAGATCCACATGTTAAAAAAGTCGATAGCATTTTCACCCTTTCTGATATAAAAACTGCAAGCCAATGGGAAGAGTTCAAACAAGTACCACAAAGTTCAAAAGTACTTGATCCCCTTTTAAATACATTTGTTCAAGAGGAGTTCCTCATTATTCCAATTACTCTTGATTTAAAAGGATGTTCAGATAAAGCACAAGACTGGGTTAGAAAAGTTAATGCACAAGGGCTAGAACATCATTTCTTAGTTGGCGGCGAAGCTAAGTTCAACCAAGAAATTTTTGATGAAATTTCTAATAAAATTATGAAGGTGATTTCTGTTATTGTTATGACAACCTTTATTTTACTTATGATTGCATTTCGTTCTATCTTAATTCCTTTAAAAGCAATCTTAATGAACATCCTAGGTCTAGGAGCAACTTTTGGAATTTTAGTTTATTTATTCCAATATGGTCATCTAGGAATTGAAGCAGGAACAATCGTTCTCATCATCCCTGTCATCGTCTTTAGTCTTGTCTTTGGTCTAAGCATGGATTATGAAGTGTTTTTAATCAGTCGAATGCAAGAGGAATATGCTTTAACACAAGATAATGATCATGCAACTGTTGAAGGGCTGGCTGTTACGAGTAAGATTATCACTTCAGCTGCACTCATTATGATTGTCCTTACTGGAGCCTTTGCCTTTACCGATGTTGTTCCCGTTAAACAAATTGGTGTTGGGATTGCGATTGCAATCTTTATTGATGCAACGATCATTCGTCTTTTACTCGTACCAAGCTTAATGAAACTCTTAGGTAAATGGAACTGGTGGCTTCCTTTTAGAAAGGGACCTTATAAAGTAGGTAAACCTAAAATCGACGAATAATTAATGTAAATAAAAACCGCCTAATCAAATTGATTAGGCGATTTTTATTTATTCTAATTCAAATGTGGCTAAATCTTCTTTCCATTGTAAGACAAGCTCAAGTAGTGCCTCGGTATCCATTTCATAGCTTGCTAAGACCTCTGTATCAGCAAATAATTCATCTAACAAATCTTCAATTATTGAATAGTCTTCTTTGATTGTAATTGAGCACCGATTTCCTGATAAGCTAATTTCATCCGTAAAGCCGCTAAGCACCTCATCAAATGCAAGAATTAAGTCCTCACCAAGTAGGCCTACGTCTGACATAAAAAATTCTGAAACAATCGCCATTTCTTTGTTGTCAAAATCAGGAATCAGCCGTGTCACTTCATGCTGATTGTTTTTAAGTGTCACCTTTCTCACTTCATACATCTTTATTCCTCCTTAATAAACTGGAAATGCTGAGATGATTTTATCCGATTGATCCAAATACATTCGAATCACGATGCCTTCGTCAGTTAATCCTTCATAAGTATTTCCATTTATATGCGATTTATTTCGGTAGGCCTCGTTAATTGCATCAACTACATCCTGACTATCCCATGCATCAGGAAAAAAACTTGACTTACCTTGATTTGAAGTTTTATGAGTACCTTCAACCTTCACTTTTGCTTCATAAACACCATGTTCATTTTCAGCTGTTTTACTTGATTCAATGATTTCGCCTTTCTTAGACTCTAAAT
>JASLIE010000217.1 GCA_030152985.1 Bacillaceae bacterium | reverse complement strand
TTTTATACACTTTAAATACATAATTATGCATGGAACGCATAGTTGAATTTTGTCTTTTATACTCAAGTCACCTACAATATAGAAAGGAACAAGAAATTGGAGTGGTTAAAAATGAAGAAAATTAAAGTGATTGAGATGGGTGGTACAATCTCCGCTAAAGGAATTGATCGCTTAGATTTACATAACTATACATCAGGTATTTATTCAGAACAGGATTTTTTAGAAGACTTACCTGAATTACAAGAGATTGCTCAAGTTGATTTTTTCCCTTTTGAAAAAGTAAGCAGTGCTGAAATTAATCAAAAGCATTGGTTAAAATTACGCTCACTTGTCACTTATCTTTTAAATCATCAAAATTGCGACGGAATTGTTATCAGTCATGGTACAAGTACGATGGAAGAAACTGCCTACTTTCTTAATCTCACCTTACCAACCGATAAACCGGTTGTTTTTGTAGGCGCACAGCGACCTTACTCGAGCCTGAGCTCTGATGCACACTTGAACTTAATTAATGCAGTACGCGTTGCAAGTGAAGATGCTTCTAGAGGAATGGGTGTTTTAATTCTAATGAATAACGAAATTAGTTCAGCACGGGACGCCTTTAAAAACGATACCTATCAACTTCAAGCCTTTTATCCTGGACCTCTTGGCTTTTTAGGAGTTGTTCATGTCGATGGTCAGGTTGAGTACTACCGAAAACCCGTCCGAAAACATACGCTTCATTCAGATTTTTCAAAGCTTTCCTTACCGGCTTTACCTGAGGTTGCTATCACCTATTCTTATGCAGGTGCAACAGGCGATTTTATTCGCTTAGTTAATGAAAAACAAAAATACTCAGGTCTAGTCATTGTAGGAACAGGCGCAGGTCTGATGACACTTGATGAACGTCAAGCCTTAAAAGAAGCAGAAAAAAACAATTTAGTTATTGTTAGAAGTAGCCGTTCACAACACGGAACAATCACTCAGAGTGCACGCTTTGCTGACACTCATTTTATTGCCGGTGATAATTTAAGTCCACATAAAGCACGGATCTTACTCATGCTAGCTTTAGTTAAATATCATGATCAAGCGACCATTCAAACTATTTTTGATACACATTAACAACCGATTATTTCACTTTTCTGAATTTTTCATGTAAAATTGAATTACCATTCATTTTTAGGAGGAATATTTAATGCTTTCAGATGTTGTTATTGTTAGCGCTTTACGAACACCGATCGGAAGTTTTGGTGGAAGTTTAAAAGATATACCCGCAACAGACTTAGGGGCAGCCACAATCAAAGCTGTCTTAGATGAGGCAGGACTTTCAGGCGAACAAGTAGATGAGGTAATCATGGGAAATGTACTTCAAGCAGGACTTGGACAAAACCCTGCTAGACAGGCTGCTATGAAAGCAGGCATTCCGGAGTCTATCCCTTCTTTTACAATTAATAAGGTGTGTGGTTCTGGGCTAAAGGCAGTTCATTTAGCAGCTCAAGCAATTATTGCCCAAGATGCTGAAATCATTGTTGCAGGTGGGATGGAAAATATGAGCCGTGCTCCCTATGTTTTAGACGGGGTACGTGACGGTTATCGTATGGGAGATCAAACAGTTGTTGACACAATGATAAAAGACGGACTTTGGTGTGCCTTTAACGACTATCACATGGGAGTCACAGCGGAGAATGTCTGTAGCAAGTATTCACTTACAAGGGAAGAACAGGATGAGTTTGCTGCAAACAGTCAGGCAAAAGCTGCTGCCGCAATTCAAGCTGGCAAGTTTGAAGATGAGATTGTCCCACTCGATATTCCACAGCGCCGAGGAGAGGACTTAAGATTTTCAGTTGATGAATACGTTCGCGAGGGAACGACAGCTGAAAAACTCGCTAAACTCAGACCCGCCTTTAAAAAGGACGGAAGTGTGACTGCAGGTAATGCCTCAGGACTAAATGATGGAGCTGCTGCCTTGCTCCTTATGAGCCGGGAAAAAGCGGACCAGCTGGGATTAAAACCATTAGCTACGCTCGTTGCTAATGCAAGTGTCGGACTTGATCCAAGCCTAATGGGGCTCGGCCCAATTAAGTCGACTGAAAAAGCATTAGCAAAAGCAAATCTGTCAATTAATGATTTAGATTTAATTGAAGCAAATGAGGCTTTCGCTTCACAATCACTTGCAGTCGGAAAAGAACTCAAATTACCAGAAGAAAAGGTTAACGTTAATGGAGGAGCAATTGCACTCGGTCACCCTATTGGTGCAAGTGGCGCACGCATTCTTGTCACACTGCTTCATGAGCTTAAACGTCAAGAAAAAACTTATGGACTGGCAACTCTTTGCATTGGTGGCGGTCAAGGTATCGCAACAATTGTCAAAAATTAATAAAAAAGTCGAAAGGATTTCTCCTTTCGACTTTTTCTATTATTTATCTAACTTCATTGATCCATTTTCAGCAAGTGATTCGTGCCATGAGAATGCTTCACTTAAGATATGAGGTGTTTGTCCACCTTTTGCTTTCGCACGATTGAAGTAATCACGTGCTTGTTCCTTATAGTCTGGGTGCATACAGTTCTCAATAATTTTCTCAGCCGCTTCAACTGGAGTTAAACCACGAATATCTGCATAACCTTGCTCTGTTACAATCACGTCAACATCATGATTTGTATGGTCAACATGTGATACGAATGGAACGATTGTTGAAATCTTACCATCTTTGGCAGTTGACTGCGTAACAAAGATTGCAATACGTGCGTTACGTGCGAAGTCTCCCGAACCACCAATACCATTCATCATGTGCGTTCCACTTACATGTGTTGAGTTAACGTTTCCGTAAATATCTGCTTCAAGCGCTGTGTTAAATGAAATAACACCTAAAC
>JASLIE010000182.1 GCA_030152985.1 Bacillaceae bacterium | reverse complement strand
GAGGTAATTTTTCTAGATAAAAAATTTCTTTAGGCCATTTATATTTAGCAAGTTTCGGCTTTATAAGCGCCTGTAATTCATTTAATGTATAGTGTTTATTTGAACGAATAAAAGCAACAGGTATTTCACCCCACTTTTCATCCTGCTTACCAACGACTGCTATTTCTAAAATTGATGTTTCTGCAAGAAGCACATTTTCAACCTCAGTTGGATAAATGTTTTCTCCTCCTGATATAATCAAATCACTTCTTCTTTCAAGTAAATAAAGAAAACCTTCATCATCTAGATAGCCAATGTCTCCTGTCTTTAACCAACCCGCTTCAAAATCCTTTTCTGTTCCTGAGTTATAATAACTTTGAATAACCATGGGCCCTTTAACTAAAATTTCCCCGACCCCTGATTCATCAGTCTCTTCAACTTTTATTTCCGCTGGCAGTAAAGCTTTTCCTGCTGAACCTTTTTTCCTCAATGCATCCTCACTCGATAAACTAGCTATTTGAGAAGCAGTTTCTGTCATTCCAAAGGATTGTAAAACATTTAAATTTATATTTAAAGCTTGCGTGAGTATATGTTCTGCTACTGAACCACCACCAAGTAAAATCGCACGTAGCTGATTATTTGATAGCGCCCCTCTTTCTTCATAAAGTTCAAGGTAATCGATTAACATTAGAGTAACAAATGAAGCTATTGTAATGTTTTTTTCTTGAATAGCTCTAAACACAAGTTCTTTATCATATTTTTCCATTAAATAAACTGGCATTCCATATAAAACACTTTTAATAAAAACAGAAAAACCGCCTACGTGAAAAATAGGTAATGAAGATAGCCACTTCTCATTAGCATGAAGCCCCAAATTAAAAACTGAAGCTGTTGCACTATAAAAGTGATGTTGGTATTTATGCAAAACTGCTTTTGGATTACCTGTCGTTCCTGAAGTAAACATCATTGTAAATGGACGGTCAAGTTCGATTTGCTCTGATAAGTTGACTTCTTTTTGTTTTAATTTAGCTAGATTATCAAAAGAATAAACTGGGCAATTAAGCTTTAAATCTAAGTAATCCGAATCTGCTATAACAAGTTTTGTATTACTTTTTGCAACTTGATAGTTTAGCTCAGCTTCTGTTAATCGTATGTTTAATAAAACGCCAACAGCCTCTAAATATGATAAAGCATAAATTAACACAAGATACTCAATTGAGTTCTTAGCTAAGATGGCTATGTGTTCATTTTTTTTTACTCCTAATTTACTTAGCTTAAATGCCATTTGCTTACTTTCAATTTGAAGTTCCTTAAAAGTAATCTGACTTGTCTCCGTTTCAACCGCTACTTTATGAGGCGAAATACGGGCCCGAGCATCTAACCAATGTGGCATTTTTTCTGTCATTTTTCACACTCCTAAATAAAATAAGACCTTTGCTAAATTCTAGCAAAGGCCTTGATAGTTTGTTTATGGAAAACGTGGGAACTGATCGAAATCAGGTTTACGCTTCTCTTTAAATGCATCTCGACCTTCTTTAGCTTCATCCGTTGTATAATAAAGTAAAGTTGCATCTCCACCCATTTGCTGCAAGCCTGCTAGGCCATCCGTATCAGCATTAAATGATGCTTTTAAGAATCGGATTGCTGTTGGTGAATTTTCGAGTATTTCTGAAGCCCACTGAAGTGTTTCTGATTCAAGCTCCTCAAGTGGAACAACCTTATTTACCATTCCCATTTCATATGCTTCTTCTGCATTATATTGACGACATAAATACCAAATCTCACGTGCTCGCTTATGTCCGACCATACGTGCTAAATAACCCGCCCCATATCCAGCATCGAAACTTCCGACACGTGGACCGGTTTGACCAAAAATAGCGTTATCAGCAGCAATTGTTAAATCACTAACAACATGTAAAACATGACCACCACCGATTGCATAACCTGCGACCATTGAGATCACTGGTTTTGGAATTGTACGGATTAAGCGCTGTAAATCTAAGACATTTAAACGTGGAACTTCATCTGAACCTACATAGCCACCATGACCACGTACTGATTGATCTCCACCTGAACAGAAGGCCTTGTCACCTTGACCTGTTAAAATAATAACGCCAATTTGTGAATCATCTCGCGCATCTGTAAAGGCATGAATCATTTCTTGAACTGTAAGCGGGGTAAATGCATTGCGTTTTTCTGGACGATTAATTGTTACCTTTGCAATCCCGTTATGCTTCTCATAAATAATTTCTTCATACTCGCCTGCTTTATTCCACTGAACTGTTTTCATTTTAGCACCTCTTCTATGTAATTTAATTATTCTTTAAAAACATTCGGACGTGTTTCATAAACTTCTGACTATTTTCAATGTGAACAGCATGTCCTACGTCTTCAATTGTATATAAGTTTGCGTTTAATAACAACTTATTCATCATTTTATTGATTTTTATAAACTTTTCGTCTTTTTCACCAACAAGTAATAAGACCGGTTGTGACACAGTTTCGAGTGATTCCCACCAAGAAGGCTGCATGCCTGTTCCCATAAACTTAAGTGACATAGCGAGACCCGCTTCATCTTGAGCGAGTCGCTCTTTTTTGATTTTGTTTTGACGTTCTTCTGATAATTTTTTCTGACTTTCAAATAATAATAAATTTTGCCAATAAGATGTGAATTTTTCAATGCCTTCTTTTAAAATATATTCAGCAAGTTTTGAATCTTCTTGTCTTCTTGCCCTTCTCTCCTCTTGAGTTCTCAAACCTGGTGAAGCGCTCTCTAAAATTAAACGTTCAACACGTTCTGGATAATAATGTGCAAATGACAGAGCTGTTCGACCACCAAGTGAGTAGCCAATTAGATTAACTTTTTGTATTCCTAAAAAATTCAATAAGGAAGCAAAGTCATCACTAAAGGACTGCATTGTCCTTGGCCCCTTAAGCTTCGTTTCACCATGCCCTGGTAAGTCAATCAATAAGATATGATAAGAGTTAATTTGCTCAAGTAATTCGTACCAAGTGGCTTTACTACTTGTAAAACCATGAAAAAAGACTAGGGTTTCTGCTTCTTGATTCGAAAGCTTATGATGAATATAAGCATAGCTCCCATCCGCTACTTCAAATGTTTGAGTCATTTTCTAACCTCTCATTTATCTTTGTTTGTATTTGTTGCCATATCGCTTGATGCCAAATCACATTCTCCTTACGATTTGTCACAACTTCAATGACTGATAATCCTTGTTTTCTATAACTTTCTTTCAATGAAACTCCTAACTCGTCTAAAGTTTTTATTTGCTTATAACGTCCACCATACATCTCAATTGCTAAAGAAAAATCAATACCAAGTGGCGTACCAAATATTTTTTCGAAATAAGTTGGTTCATTAGATTGGGGTAAAAACGAAAAAATACCACCACCATCATTGTTAATTAATAAAACTGTTAAATTTAAATTCATCTGCATAGCAGCAAGTAGACCGTTTAGATCATGATAAAAGGATAAATCACCAATTAATAAAGTTACCTGTTTTTCTGTTGCTGAAGCAATGCCTAGTGCAGTTGACACAACACCATCAATTCCACTCGCACCTCGACTTGCATGAATAAACAGTTCTTTATCATTAGCTAAATAAAAACTATCGACATCTCTAACAGCCATACTATTTCCAGCAAATAAAATGCTTGAATCAGGTAAGTTATCTATTAATGTTTTGACCGCTGCCCCTTCTGTTAATTCATTCGGCAACTGGCTTAAAGCATCCTTAGTCACTTGATTTATTTTCTGCCACTTAGCTAGCCAACTCTGATTAGTCCCTTCAAGCTCTACTTGATTCAATTGGGTTAAAAAGGCATCTGCTTTAACATGTAAATAAATTGAATTACGATTTGTTGGTTCCCTTGATTCAATTGATTCATCAATGACTATGTGCGTTAAGTTTTTTTGCTCTCTTAAATAAAAGAGATAGCTCTTTGAAATAGGCATTGCACCAAACCGAATAATTAAATCACACTCTAACGACTGACGCAGTGACTCATCTTTTAAAAAAGCATCATAACCTTCCACCAAATTCACATGTTTCTTTGAGCGAATTTGTGACAAGGGATCAGCAAGGATTGGTGCCTCTAATTTATCACTTAATGAGTAAATTAGAGATCTTAGTTCCGAGTCATATTGAGGACCAACTACAATAAGTGGTCTTTTTTTAGAACTTATCAACTTACCTAAATATTTAACCGATTCATTTGTTAACACTTTTTCAGTCGCTAACTCGATTTGTTTATCGCGATTCCCCCAAATCGATTTTAGACTTAAATCAGGCGTTAGAGGTTCACGTATTGGAAAGTTAAGATGAACAGGTCCTAATGCCTGATTCATTGCAATTGAAACTGCGCGTTTAGCTCGGTTTCTTACATAAAGTAAACTTTCCTTACTTCCCTCAGGCAGACTCATCTCATAAAACTTCTTAACAAATGAGCCAAATATATTTAATTGGTCGATTGTTTGTGGCGCACCGATATCACGTAGTTCGTGCGGACGGTCTGCTGTAAGTAAAAGTAAAGGAACACGCCCATGATAAGCTTCAACTACAGCAGGAAAATAATTAGCAACAGCTGTTCCAGAAGTACAAATAAGCGCTACAGGTGCTTGTGTTTCTTTTGCAATCCCGAGCGCAAAATAAGCTGCTGATCTCTCATCGACAAGTACATGTTCTTTTATTTCATTATGCGCTGCCGCAAGCAGTGCAAGTGGTGTCGATCGTGAACCAGGCGAAATGACTACATTAGTGACACCGTTCGCTGCAAGTTCATCAATAAAATTACCAATATAGCTTGTAAGACTTTCTATGTGGTTCATTCTTTACCCTCCAAAACATTCAGCATTGGTAAAAATTTAACCTTAGTTTCCTCATATTCTAATTCCACATCTGAATCACGCATCACACCACAACCCGCAAATAATGAGGCTGTTTTCTTTTGAATTAAACCTGACCGAATTGCTACAGCAAACTCACCGTTAAATCGGTCATCTAACCAACCAACAGGTGCACCGTACCAACCACGGTCAAGTAACTCATATTGACGAATGAATTTAAGTGACTCTTCATTAGGATGACCACCTAATGCCGGAGTTGGATGCAGTGTAGTCACTATATCTAAAATTGTGTAGTCATTTTTAAGTTGAGCAGTGACTGGTGTAAATAGGTGATGAACATTTTTTAGCCGGTGAACGAAAGGTTCAGCTGCTACCTTGACCTTCTTACACATTGGATCAATACTTTCAGTTATCATTTCTACAACATAATTATGTTCTTCACGATTTTTAGCATCATTAAATAATTCATCTGCTAGTGCTTGGTCCTCTTCTTCTGTCTCACCTCTAGGCATTGTTCCAGCAAGACAAGTTGATAAAAGTTTTTCACCTGAAACTTTTACAAGGCGTTCAGGTGTAGCTCCGACAAATGTATCTGTCCCTTTCTCAAATGCAAATACATAACTATTTGGTTGTGTTTTAAGCAGTTCATCTATGATATCTCCAATAATTAAATCATTTTCAAAGGTCAGACGCATTTCACGTGCCATCACTATTTTTTTCGCATAGCCTTGAATGATTGCATCTTTTGCTTTTTGAACAGATTCTTTCCATTGTTCCGCTTCGATTTCCTCCGCATTGACTAAACTACTTGCTTTATTCTCAACAATTTGATCGGTATTTGTTGCACGTTCAAGATCAGCTTGAATCTGCTGATAATGGGCGTTTATTTCCGTCTCTTCTGTAATCACACTATTTAAAGTAAGATAAAA
>JASLIE010000177.1 GCA_030152985.1 Bacillaceae bacterium | reverse complement strand
GTTTATGATTACACAATGAAAGGGAATACGGTTGCTGTTGTAACAGATGGTTCTGCAGTTTTAGGTTTAGGTAATATTGGGCCTGAGGCATCGCTCCCTGTGATGGAAGGTAAATCAGTATTATTTAAGACATTTGCAGGTGTTGATTCATTTCCGATTGCACTTGCTACAAATAGTGTCGATGAGATTGTTCAAACAGTTAAATTAATGGAGCCAACTTTCGGTGGGGTTAATTTAGAAGATATCGCGGCACCTAACTGTTTTATTATAGAAGAAAGATTGAAAAAAGAAACACGTATACCAATTTTTCATGATGACCAACATGGAACTGCAATTGTTACGGTAGCAGGTCTAATGAATGCACTTAAATTAGTTGGGAAAGACTTTTCTGAAATCAAGGTAGTTGCAAATGGTGCAGGTGCAGCTGGAGTTGCTATTATTAGATTGCTGAGAAGTTTTGGAGTACGTCATATGGTTATGTGTGATTCGCAAGGTGCTATTTATGAAGGAAGACCTCAAAGAATGAACGAGGTAAAAGATTTAATTGCTAAATTTACAAACAGAGATAAAATATCAGGTGATTTAATTGATGTCATCGAAGGTGCCGATGTATTTATTGGTGTCTCAGTAGGCGGAGCACTGACTGAAGAGATGATAAAGAAAATGGCTAAAGATCCGATTATTTTTGCAATGGCAAATCCAGATCCGGAAATTTTACCCGATGTAGCGAAAAAAGCAGGAGCTAGAATCATTGGAACAGGACGCTCTGATTATCCAAATCAAGTTAATAATGTGCTTGCTTTTCCAGGTATTTTTAGAGGAGCTCTTGATGTTTGGGCTACACGTATAAATGATAAAATGAAACAGGCAGCTGTAGAGGCAATTGCTTCACTGATTTCAGAAGAAGAATTAAATGAAGACTATGTCATTCCTAACCCATTTGACTCTCGTGTAGCACCGAATGTAGCTAAATATGTCGCTCAAGCAGCAATGGAGTCAGGCGTTGCTCGCAGACAACTGGATCCTGAAGAGGTTGCAGAAAATACGCGTAAATTGAGTCAAATTGATTGAGAAATATTAAAAATAGCTAGATAAACACTGTGAATTATCGTATAGTTATCATAAATGAATTTGTGATAATGATATACAATTGTCATGTATGTTTTGACAGTTTCATAGAGGAGGAGTTTATTTGCTTAAGAAAATATTTTCAAGCAAAGATCTACCAAAAAATAAAGCACATAATAAAAATACAGTATCAAGTAAAATTGATGTTCCAAAAGGCTTGATGACCAAATGTCCAGACTGTAATGAGGTTTATTATAGTAAGGATTTAGAAAAAAACTTAAATGTCTGTTATAAATGTGATCATCATGGTCAACTCACAGCTAAACAAAGGATTGAAAGTTTGTTTGACTTTGAGACATTTGAAGAATGGGATGCAGATTTGTCAACAACAAACCCACTTGATTTTCCTGACTATCTAGAAAAAGTCGAACGCGATCAAGAAAAAACGGGTCTGACTGAAGCGGTTGTTTCAGGTCGGGGTTTAATTGAAGGTCTTTCGGTTGCTGTCTGTGTAATGGATGCAGGATTTAGGATGGGAAGTATGGGATCGGTTGTTGGAGAAAAAATAGCACGTGCTATTGAGCGAGCAAGAGAAGAAAGGATTCCTTTTATAATCTTTACCGCATCAGGTGGTGCGAGGATGCAAGAAGGTGTTTTGAGTTTAATGCAAATGACTAAAGTATCAGTTGCCTTAAAACGTCATTCGACAGCAGGACTATTAATGATTTCTGTTATGACAAATCCAACAACAGGTGGTGTTTCGGCAAGTTTTGCTTCTCAAGGGGATTATAACTTTGCGGAACCGGGGGCACTCATAGGTTTTGCAGGAAGACGTATTATCGAACAAACGATCAGAGAAAAACTACCTAAAGATTTTCAAACATCCGAATTTCTGCTAAAACACGGCCAATTAGATAAGATAATTCATCGTCATGCCATGCGAGAAACACTCGGAACACTCATTCGTTTACACATGCCTCATCCAAACCTAAAAGAAAGTGAGGAAGAAGCATGAAATATGTTTTAGAATTTGAAAAGCCAATCGTAAGCTTACGCGAAAAAATTATTGAGCTCAAAAAGTTATCACTTGATAGTGAGATAGACTTATCAAATGAAGTAGCAGAACTAGAAAAAAAACTATTGATTTTAGAAAAAGATGTTTATTCAAACTTAGAACCATGGGATAGAGTTCAAATGGCACGTCATCAAGAAAGACCTACAACACTTGATTATATTAGTGAACTATTTACAGACTTTATTGAGTTCCATGGTGATCGATACTATGGAGACGACGAAGCCATTGTTTCAGGTATTGCTTTATACAATAATCAGGCGATTACAGTTGTTGGTCATCAAAGGGGAAAGGACACAAAGGAAAATATCCGTCGAAACTTTGGTATGCCACATCCGGAAGGCTACCGAAAAGCGATTCGTCATATGAAGCAAGCAGAAAAGTTTGGGCGACCAATTATCTGTTTTATTGACACTAAAGGTGCTTATCCTGGAAAAGCAGCTGAAGAAAGAGGACAAAGTGAAGCAATTGCACATAACTTAATTGAAATGGCAGGCTTGAAGGTTCCAATTATTTGTGTAGTGATTGGTGAAGGCGGAAGTGGTGGAGCGCTTGGGCTTGGTGTAGGTGATCATTTACATATGCTTGAAAACTCTACATACTCAGTTATTTCACCTGAAGGCGCGGCAGCCCTTCTTTGGAAGGATGCGAGTCTTGCTAAGCGTGCTGCTGAATCAATGCGTATTACTGCACAGGATTTAAAAGACTTTGATATTGTTGATAAAGTCATTAAAGAACCATTAGGTGGTGCGCATCGCGATGTTAAAAAGCAAGCGCAGTACATTGATGATGTTTTAAAGGAATCGCTTACTACACTGTCAAAACAAAAGTCAGAAGACCTGCTTGAAGCACGCTGGCAAAAATATAAGAAAATTGGTGACTATTCTGAAACACGTTTATAAAAGGTTGACTCTGTCAGCCTTTTTTTGTGTTTAATTTTTAAAAGGCTTAGTTATTATAAATGTTGAAAATAATGTATACTAGACTTAATTAAGAGTTTGTAAATCGATGATAAATCTTTTGATTTAAATTGTTAATCTAGTTATCTTTAAAAAGAGGTGTATAGTCATGAAACGTATCGGTGTTTTAACAAGCGGCGGTGACGCTCCAGGAATGAATGCAGCGATTCGTGCTGTAGTCAGGAAGTCTATTTACCATGATATAGAGCCTTATGGTATTTATTATGGTTATAAAGGTTTAATCGAAGATGAGATAAAACCTTTAAAAATCGGTGATGTAGGTGACATCATTCATCGGGGGGGGACGATGTTATATACAGCGCGCTCAAAAGAATTTACAACAGTTGAAGGCAAGAAACAAGCAATTCATAATATTAAAAAACATAAGTTAGATGGGCTTGTTATAATTGGAGGCGATGGTAGCATAAAAGGTGCACAAGCGCTAGCTAAAGAAGGAATTAATTGCGTTGCCGTACCTGCAACAATTGATAACGATATAGGAGATACGAACTTTACAATAGGTTTTGATACGGCACTCAATACCGTCATTGAAGCAATTGATAAAATTAGAGATACAGCAACTTCACATGAAAGAACCTATGTTATTGAAGTCATGGGAAGAGACTCAGGCGATCTCGCTTTATGGTCAGGTTTAGCTGACGGAGCAGAGAGTATTTTGATTCCAGAAAAAGAGCATGATATGGATGAGGTTATTGAACGATTAAAGGCAGGGTATAAGCGAGGTAAAAAACATAGTATAATTATTTTATCAGAAGGAGTCGGGCGTGGTTTTCGTTACGGGAAAGAAATTGAGGAAAAAACGAACTTAGAAACACGTGTTACTGTTTTAGGCCATTTGCAAAGAGGTGGTTCACCCAATGCATATGACCGTGTTATTGCAAGTCGGTTAGGTGCAGAGGCGGT
Source organism: Bacillaceae bacterium (assembly GCA_030152985.1). Classification (GTDB taxonomy): domain Bacteria; phylum Bacillota; class Bacilli; order Bacillales; family Amphibacillaceae; genus Pseudogracilibacillus. The sequence goes on along the minus strand of JASLIE010000177.1, from coordinate 1,197 downwards.
AGCTCTATTAAAGAAACAAGCTGTGAGTTCACTTGTTGTGATTCAAGACAATCAAGTAAAAAACATTCCAATTGAAAACGCCCTTCATAAAAAAAATGAAATAAATGAAAAAATGTACCAATTATCAAAAGAATTGTCAATATGAGTTTAATTAAGGAGAATAAATTATGAATAAAAAAACAAAAATAGTCTGTACAATTGGACCTGCATCTGAAGATTTAACGACACTTAAAAAATTAATTTCAGAAGGAATGGACGTTGCTCGTTTAAACTTTTCACATGGTGACTATGATCAACATAAAGTAAGAATTAAAAACATTCGCCAGGCAGCTGCTGATTTGGGCAAGACAATAGGAATTCTACTTGACCTACAAGGTCCTGAAATACGTACAGGTAAATTTCAAGATGGAAGGGCAGATTTAGTACGGGGTGAGGAAGTGCTTGTTTCTATGGCAGATGTTTTAGGAACAAGTGATAAGTTTTCAGTTACTTATAAGGGGTTAATTAATGATGTTGAGCCGGGAACAATTATTTCGCTAGATGATGGTTTAATTGAGTTGAAAGTTCTATCAATTGATAAAGAACTGAATGAAATTAACACACGGGTAGTCAATGCCGGTGAAATTAAAGATCGTAAAGGAGTTAATGTGCCAAGTGCGCGTGTTAACTTACCTTCTATTACAGAGAAAGACAAATCAGATATTTTATTCGGTATTGAACAAGAAGTAGATTTTATTGCTGCTTCATTTGTGAGAGGTCCAAAAGATGTGTTTGCCATAAATAAATTACTTGAAGAAAATGAAGGTCAAGATATTCAAATAATTTCTAAAATTGAAAACCAAGAAGGTGTTGATAATTTTAGTAAAATATTAGATGCAAGTTATGGGATTATGGTCGCACGCGGAGATTTAGGGGTTGAAATTCCTGCTGAAGATGTTCCGCTTGTTCAAAAGAAATTGATTAATGAGTGTAATAATGTTGGTAAACCAGTCATTACCGCAACACAAATGCTTGATTCAATGCAGTGGGATCCAAGACCTACTCGAGCTGAGGCTTCTGATGTAGCAAATGCTATATTAGATGGAACAGATGCAATTATGTTGTCAGGTGAAACAGCAGCAGGAGATTTCCCTGTCGAATCTGTACAAACGATGACTCGAATAGCGATTAAAACGGAGTCAGGTTTAGATCATGCGC
>JASLIE010000091.1 GCA_030152985.1 Bacillaceae bacterium | reverse complement strand
GGTAGGATTCGAACCTACGACCGATCGGTTAACAGCCGATTGCTCTACCACTGAGCTACTGTGGAATGAAGGTCTATCTATCGCTAATTTGAGCGACAACAATTATTATATACCTTTTAAAAAATAATGCAAGTAACTTGCTTCTTGCTCTCTTCTTCAAAAAAACACTTAAAGAACCAAGCCTTTATAATAATAGCATACAATATTTATTTTGCCAAACAATAAGATAAAGTAAAAGAGAAGGGAGCTTTCCCCTTCTCCTTCAACTACTTCAAACCATCGGGTCTACAGGCCACATCGACTCCTTCTCGGCCATTTCCCAAAACATATATTCAAAGTAACTTGTTTGAACAACAATTTCTTCCATCTCTTTTAACTCGTTTTCTGGTTTACCCATAGCCATGTCGTCAATTAACATCTTACAATCATCCGCAATTTTTGTGAATTCATCTGAGGAATACATACTTACCCAGTTCCCGTATAATTCATGCTCTTTGGCCCCTGGTAATTCAGCTAACTTCTTTCCGATATAATTATAGCTCCAAGCACAGGCTAAAACTGCTGCTGTTGCGTTTTCAACCCCACCAATTTGAGCCTTATTTAACATATAACTTGTATAGGCAGTCATTGTTGCAGATGGATAAGTGTTTTCTAACTCTTCTTTAGAAATAGAAAACCTAGCTGCATACTCCCTGTGTAAATCCATTTCATAATTCATCGTACCGTGCAAAAGATTAGCAAAAATTGTCATCGTCTTTAAATCATTAGCTTTTGATGCTCCAATTGCAAATACACGCGAATACTCAATTAAATAAACATAATCTTGCTTCATATAATGCTTAAATTTCTCAACATCTAAACTTCCATCTCCAATACCTTTAACAAACGGATGCTCTAAATAGGCCTCCCAAAGTGGTTCAACCCTTTTGAATACGCGTTCACTAAATTTAACTGACATCTTCTCGCTCCCTTTCCGGTTTGCATTTAAACATGAAAAAGACCTTTCTTTTAATGAACCAAAAGAAAGGTCGAATGAGCGATCTCAAATTAAAGATAGAAACCATACGACACTTTCCTACGCTAGTATGAACTAGATCAGGTTCAAAGGGTCAAGACAAGTCTTTCTCAGCAATTAATTGCTCCCCTAGTGTTTTTTAAATATTCACTTAATTTATAGTTAACCATAGTTAGCTCAGCCTGTCAAACACTTATTTAAAGTCTGAGCCAAGGCCGATTAGATTCAAAACTTAATTTCACGTCTCTTTCAAACAGTTTTTTTAAATTTGCTTCAGTTAAAACGACTTCTTTTTTCCCTTGTGCTAAAACATGTCCCTCTTTCAATAAAAGTACATGTGTAAATAAATCAATAATCTCTTCTAAATGATGCGTTACATAAATAATAAGTGGTGCTGTTTGTGTGTCTTTAAGTTTCTGAATATCTTCAAGTAGCTTCTCACGCGCTAAAAAATCAAGCCCCGATGTTGCCTCATCTAAAATAAGTAACTTAGGATGCCCCATTAAGCCACGAGCAATTAGGACTTTTTGCTTTTCACCATGTGAACAAAGTTCATATCTCTTTTCAAATAGCTCCTCACTATTCAACTTACATAAAGCATCTTTAGCAAGGACGTACTCTTCTTTTGTTGGTTCTTTATAGTTGAAACCAAACGATTTATTCAAACCACTTACAACGATGTCTTTCACAAGGTGACTCTCATTTAGTTTAGCCTGTAAAGCTGAACTTACCCAACCTATTTGCTTTCGTAAATTAAAGATATCAGTTTTACCAAAGGTCTCACCTAAAACAGATACACTGCCTTTTGTCGGAAAGAAATAACCGTTTACAATATTGAGTAAGCTCGTTTTACCCGCACCATTTAAACCGAGTATAACCCAGTCTTCACCCTCTTTTACGTGCCAGTCGACTTCAGTTAATATGTTTTTTTTATTTCTTACAAATGAAACATTATTAAAATGAATCATAGACAAACTCCTTTCGAATAAAAAAATAGAAATGCCGATTAGGCACTTCTATTTATTAACCTTGAAAGAATTCTTCTGCTTTTTCTAAGAAGACTTCTTGATCCGGTGTTAAATCATATTCTTCAACAATTGCATCGACTGGACAAACAGCAACACACGCCCCGCAATCAATACATATATCTGGATCAATATAGAATTGATCAGGCCCCTCTTCAATACAGTCTACCGGACAGACACTCACACACTCACCAGATTTCTCTTGGCTACATGGGTCTAAAATAACAAATGCCATCTATATTTCCTCCTTCACTTATTCGTTACTTAACTATCCCTTATAATACATGATAACTAAGTGTTTCGTAAACTAATTTATGACTTTTATTTGAAGTTATTTATCAAGTAAGTCCTTAAGTGCATCAGCAAACGGATTATTCGTTAACTCATCGTCTTGTTTTTTCAAGTACTTCTTCACATCTTGTTTAGAAGCGCGTCCTTGTTTCTGCTTCTTTCGTCGCTTTTCAAAAGTTGATAATTTCTCACGATGTCCACATGAGCAGGTAAAGATCTGTCCGTCTCCCTCTCCAAAAAGACGAAGTTTCTTTTTACAGTCTGGACACCGCGCATTCGTGTTTTTATAAACATTACGTTTATGATTACAAGCTCTGTTTTCACACCTTAACATTTTACCTTGTCTGTTTTCGATTTCTAGCATAAAAGAGTCACATTTAGGACAGTGGGTTCCTGTTATATTATCGTGCTTATAATTTGCCTCTGATTGTTTGATTTCCCTCACTAAATCGCGAGTATAGGCCTTAATTTCTTTAATAAACTGCTGCTTGTTCAACTGACCCCGCTCGATTCTTTGAAGTTTAATCTCCCACTCAGCTGTCAGCTCCGGGGATCTGAGCGCTTGAGGAGCAAGTTCTAGAATTTGTTCACCTTTTTTTGTAAGATATAATGATTTACCTCGCTTTTCCATATAACCCGTATTATATAATTTATCGATAATATCTGCACGAGTTGCAACTGTTCCAAGCCCCCCCGCTTCTTTCATGGTACGTGCTAATTGCTTGGTCGAATCTTCCATGTATTTAACAGGATTCTCCATTGCCTTAAGCAGGCTTCCTTCTGTCAGACGTGGTGGCGCACTTGTTTTTCCTTCAAGTAAATTGAAAGTCACTCTCGGAAGCTTGCTTCCTTCTTTAAAGTTCGGAAGCTTTTTAGGGCTTTCTGCCTCATTATAAACCGCCTTCCATCCTTGTTGAATCAGCTCATTTGTTTGATAAGTGAAGACATGTCCCTCAGCCTCAGCTCGAATAATCGTTTCCTTATATTCATAGGCTGGACTAAGCACTGCTATAAAACGTTTGATAACAAGGTCATATATTTTTCTTTCCTGCGGATTCATCTCATTTAAATAGACGACTTCTTCTGTCGGGATAATGGCATGGTGATCTGAAACAGCCTGGTCATTTA
>JASLIE010000066.1 GCA_030152985.1 Bacillaceae bacterium | reverse complement strand
TAGAGAATTCAAAAGAATATTCAGTAGAAGAAGCACAAGCCATGATTGTTGATAGCTTTGCCACTTTTTCTGATGATTTAGCCAATATGGCAAAAACAGCTTTCGAAGATAATTGGGTTGATTTTCTACCAAAAGAAGGTAAACGTGGCGGTGCATTTTGTTCAAACCTTCCACAAATCAAACAAAGTCGTATTTTAATGAACTTTGGTGGATCTATCTCCGATATCGTGACACTGGCTCATGAACTGGGACACGCATATCACGGGATGATGCTTCAGGATAATTCCCCACTTAATACAGGTTATACAATGCCCGTTGCAGAAACGGCTTCAACCTTTTGTGAAAACATCGTTTTTAATGCCTCATTAAAAACGGCAAGTGATGATGAGAAAATCATGCTAATTGAAAACTCACTACAGGACTTAACACAAATTACAGTAGATATCCTATCCAGATTCAAATTTGAAGATGAAGTTATAAGACGACGCGAACATGAATTCTTAGACACCAATGCCCTACAAGACATCATGTTACAGGCACAAAAAGAATCTTATGGCGATGGCTTAGATGAATCTACTTATAATCCATATATGTGGGTATGTAAAGGACACTATTACAGTGCATCTAATAATTACTACAACTTCCCCTATGCTTTTGGTGGACTTTTTGCACTGGGACTTTATGCTCAGTATGAAAAAGAAGGCGATGCGTTCGTTGAAAAATACAGACAATTACTCAAGAAAACAACCACCGGTAGCTGTGAAGAAGTAGCCTTAATGGCTGATATCGATACTACAGATGTTGCCTTTTGGGAAAGTAGTATTGAGCTTATCAACAAACGAATCGATCAGTATATAGAATTAACCAAATGAAAAAACTAAAATACAATGGTTTAATTGTTGATGTTTATCAATATGAAAAAGACAAACAAACAATTGAACAAGTAATTCATCCAGGTGGTGTCTGTGTTGCTGCCATCACCCCAAATAATACCTTACTCTTCGTAAAACAATATCGATTCGGTGTAGAAAAACCTTTACTAGAATTTCCTGCAGGACTCATTGAACCAAACGAAGACCCAAAAGTCACTGCGTTAAGGGAATTGGAGGAAGAAACCGGTTATCTCGCAAACCATATCAAAACACTAGGCAGTTATTATCTTTCACCTGGTTATTCGAGTGAAATTATTCATTTATATTTTGCGAAAGACCTCAAAAAAACATCGCAAAACTTAGATCTTTTCGAAGATATAGAAGTGATTGAAATGGATTTAAAGCGTGCTTTTGCGTATGACTTTAAGGATATTAAAACAGAACTTTTACTACAAAAGGTCAAAGAGCTCATGTGAGCTCTTTTTTAATGATATGATTAAAATAAGGAGGAAGAAATATGAAAGGAATTATTGCGGATTTGACACACCTCACTGATATGAGCTATGCGGCAGCTATCAGTGATACCGTTTTAAGAAATCTAGAGGAAAATACAATCGTTTTACAACTTATGAACCACAAGTCTAAAAATATTAGTATGGGATACGATGATATGAAAGCCCCCTATGTAGATAAAGGCATCCAATTTTACAAAGACCAAGGTTATACGGTGGGAATTAGAAATTCAGGCGGTAGAAGTGTTGTTAATGACCCCGGTATTTTAAACTGGGCTCTATTATTTAAAACAACCAAACCAATTGAAGATGTCTATCTATATTTATATCATTTTACTAACGATGCTTTAAAACCACTTGGCATTACTTTAGATTTTGGTGAAGTAAAGGGAGCTTATTGTCCAGGAACTTTTGACTTTAGCATCGATAATCAAAAAGTTGCCGGTACGGCTCAAAGAAGGATTAGAGATAATACGTTAGTCGGCGGATATATTAGTGTAGTTGGAAACCAACAAGAACGCAGTGAATTAATCGCAAAGTTTTACGAGATCACTCAAGATGAGTTGCGAGTTGACCCAAATAAACTTACGACACTCGAAGAAAAATCCAATCAAGAATTGTCGATTGATATTGTGAAAAATCTATTTATTAATCAATTTAAAGAAATCACCTCAAGCCAGGCATATCTTGATCCAACTGATTTAGATCAAACAAAGATTGAAGCATCAAAAAAGCGCATCAAAGATGCGCAAACAAAATTTATTCAATAAACTCAACGGATCCAGTAACTGGATCCATTTTTTTAATTCGAGCTAACGACACAACGTCATACCCCTCTTTTTTTAGATACTGCATACCCTCTTGGAAATCCTTACTAATGACAATCCCCGTTTTCACCAAAGAAGCACCTTGTTCTTTGAGCAGACTTTCCACATTTCTTACCACACTACCACTTGCCAAAAAATCATCAATAAGAATGCATCGTTTCCCTTTTATAAACCCAGGATCCACCGTAAGATAATAGTTTTCTTTCTTAGTATAGGAATAACATTTTTGTTGTGCCATCCCTTCCACTTTATGATGTTGTTTTTTTATAATTACCAGCGGTTTATCACTATATAGACTCGCAAAGACACTGGGAGCGATTCCTGAAGCTTCCACCGTCAAATATATATCAAAATCATCTTCCTTAAAACAATTACTAAAGTAGTGTCCAATATCACTCATCAATTGTGCATCTACCTGCATATTCAAAAATCTTGACACATCTAAAATAGATTCCGATTTAACTATACCCAC
>JASLIE010000025.1 GCA_030152985.1 Bacillaceae bacterium | reverse complement strand
ATTTCACCGATTGGTCAACTTACTTGGAACAACAAGGATATGATCATTAACGATAATCAAACCGGTGAGCTTTCTCGTCGTATTTATAATGAAATCACTCAATTACAATACGGTAAAATAGCAGATCCATTTGATTGGATTGTCAAAGTAAATTAAAAAAGTTCAGTCATTTGACTGAACTTTTTTTATGACATGAGAACTGCTAAAACTGCCTTTTGTGCATGCAAACGGTTTTCTGCCTGATCAAAAACAATCGAATTTGGTCCATCAATGACTCCAGCACTTACTTCTTCACCTCGGATAGCTGGTAAACAATGCATAAACAAGTGATCTTTTTTAGCATAACTTGTTAAACTTTCATTTACTTGATAATCCTTAAACTGAAGGAGTCTTTCTGCTTTATCGCCTTCCCAGCCCATGCTTGCCCAAACATCTGTATAAATAACATCGGCATCTTGTGTCACTTCTTTTGGATCATTTAACTCTTTTATTTCAGCCCCAGTTTTTTCTGCAATTTCTTGAGCTGATTTTAAAATGGCTCGTTTAATCCCTGCCCCTTTTGGAACTGCGATATGACAGTCAATCCCCATAATAGCACAACCCATGACAAGCGATTGTGTCATATTATTCCCGTCACCAATATAAGCTAACTTTAAATTTTCAAAGGAGCCTTTTTTCTCATAGATTGTCATAAAGTCAGCCAGGACCTGGCAGGGATGCGAATCATCTGTTAAACCATTAATTATCGGAATTTGAGCTTCCTCAGCTAACTCTTCTACGATTTCATGTCCAAATGTTCGAATCATAATCCCATCTACAAACCTTGATAAGACCTGGGCCGTATCAGCAATCGTTTCACCATTTCCAAGCTGGATGTCTGCTGAGCTTAAGAACTGCGCTTGACCACCTAACTGATACATTCCCGTTTCAAATGATACTCGGGTACGCGTTGATGACTTTTCAAAAATCATCGCCAAACTTTTACCAGCTAAAATAGGATGAGCACGTCCCTCTTTTTGTAGCTTCTTTAACTCAAGTGCAAGTTCTATCAAGTCCATAATTTGTTTGTCACTTACATCTGCCATTTTCAAAAAGTCTTTTTGGGTAAAATTTTCTTTCGCCTTATTTAAATACGTTTTATAAGTCATATGTGACACCTTCTTTATTCATAGTTTGAATGGTTTTTAATTGTTCATTTTTAGAACGCATTTGCGTATACATTTTTAAGGTATTTATATTTGAGAAAATAAGCAAGTCATACTTAAGTGCAATTTCTCGCTCATTACTTTTTCCTCTACTGAACAAAGCAAAGGCATTTGCTTCTTTCACCCACTTATTAAACTCTTTATCTTTTTCTAGAACAATCTTTATGTTTAACTTCTTTAGCCCTTCAATTAAGTCGTCTTCAAACTCGAGGTCACCGACAAGGTAAAGTTCCTTTTCCTCTTGCTTAAACTTCATTAACTCTGATGTCTTATAGTGAAAAGCCTTTTCAATCGCTGTTTCATAGCTTGGAGAAACTGCAATAAGTTCACCTGTTGACTTCATTTCTGGTACGAGTACCGGATCAACACCTGGTAACTTATGTGTTGAGAAGACGGGTGCTTTAATTGTATAAAAAGATCGCTCCTTTAAGCATCCCGGCTCTAAATCAAGCTCTCTGAGACGATGACCGAGTAAAAGTTTAATTGACTTTTCAATTAAATTGATATCCGTTATTTTACTTGTTAAAGGCACGGTCCGTGATGCTCTTGGGTTAACTTCAAGCACATACAACTCGTCCTTGTATTCAACAAATTGAATATTAAATATCCCTTTATACTTTGTTCCTTGGGCTAGTAAGCTTGCGTAATCAACAAGTCGTTTTTTTGTCTGATCAGAAATAGCAAGGGGTGGTGTCACTGCCATACTATCTCCTGAGTGCACACCAGCTTCTTCTATCAACTCAAAAATAGCAGGTATAAAAACATCAGTCCCATCACTGAGCACGTCGAGTTCTATTTCTTTTCCTGAAAAATAAGCGTCAATTAAAATCGGATAGATATTGGTCTTGCTCACCTTTGATAAATAGGCTTCAAGCTCTTTATGATTATTCAACACAATCATACCTTGCCCACCAATCACATAAGACGGACGAAGTAAGACCGGATAGTTATAAAGTTCTATATGGCTCCTTAAATCTTCTTCTGAATAAACCGTTTCACCCGGGATATGTGGTAAATTGATCCGCTTCATCAATTGATAAAAACGATCCCTATCTTCATAGGTATCAACGATTTGTTTACTTGTTCCGAGTAATTCAATATTATGAGCTTCGAGTTGATTTACTAAATTAATTGCAGTTTGCCCACCATATTGGACAAGCACTCGGTCAACACGCTCAAGTTCAATTACAAGTAAAATATCTTCATAGGTCATCGGTTCAAAATACAATTTATCTGCATAAGCAAAATCAGTACTCACAGTCGATGGATTATTATTAACTAAGACTGTTTCATAACCCGCTTCCTTCAAACTTAAGACACTATGAACAGAGCAATAATCAAATTCAACACCTTGACCAATCCGAACTGGCCCCGAGCCAATCACAAGAACTGTTTCCTTATCTTTAACAATAGGACGCTCTCTTGATTCTTTCCAAGTTGTATAGTAATAAGAGGCATCTTTAGCATCATGCGTCACACCTTTAATTGCTTTTTTAACAGGTGTAATTTCGTAGCGACGAAGCAAGGCTAAAAGATCATTTAATGGCATTTTTAGCTTTTTAGCTAAATAGTGGTTTAAAAAGCCAGCTTGCTTATAAGTTAGAAGCATTTCTTTTGTTAAACTCTCTTTATCCTCTAAGGCAAGATCAAACTCAACTAACTCTTGCATGACCTTTAAAAAATAACGATTAATTTTAGTTGCTTCTTCAATCGTTTCTAAATCAAGTCCACGTCGAAAAGCTTCTAAAACCGCAAAAAAACGACGGTCATCTGCTCGATAAACCAGTTTTTTAATTTTTTCAATCGGTTCATTGAATAATTCAGTTAAATATAAATCTGTTAAATCAAGCTCTAAAGAACGCAGACCTTTATGAAGCGCTTGAAGGAGGCTTTCACCTATAGCCATTACTTCACCCGTTGCCTTCATTTGTGTTCCGAGCAAGCGGTTGGCTAACTTAAATTTATCAAAAGCAAAACGCGGGAATTTCACGATGACATAATCTAACTCAGGCTCGTATTCATCAAGTCTGACATCTTTACCTGGATAATAAAGCTCTGATAAGGTTTCACCTAAACTTAAGCGTGTGGCGATTTTAGCAATCGGATAGCCTGTTGCTTTTGAAGCAAGTGCACTTGAACGACTGACACGCGGATTAATTTCGATGATAAAATAGTCCTTGCTAGTGGGGTCAATCGCAAGCTGTACATTACAAGCTCCTACAATACCGATTTCATTTACAATTTTCTTAGAAGCTGCCTTTAACATCTCTAGGTCTGATTCACTTAATGTTTGCACAGGTGCAACAACTACTGCATCACCTGTATGAATCCCAACTGGATCAATATTTTCCATGTGACAAACAATCACTGTTGTCCCTTTTTGATCCCGAATCACTTCCATTTCAATTTCTTTCCACCCTGCTATACTCCGCTCAATTAAACATTGATTAATCGGACTCGCACGCAGACCACTTGAAACAAGTGCATCAAATGCTGCTTCATTATTCGCTATGCCCCCACCTGATCCTCCAAGTGTATAAGCAGGACGAATGATGATCGGATAACCTACCTTCTCGCTAAAACTCTGAGCTTCTTTAAGTGTTGAGACAATTTTACTCTCGGGCACAGGTTCATTTATTTCATGCATTAAGCTTCTAAACAGCTCACGATCTTCACCTTTTTTAATGGCATCGATTTGTGTGCCCAAAACACTTAACTTATACTTCTCAAGTAATCCCGCTTGATCTAAGTCAAATAGCAAATTTAAACCCGTTTGGCCACTTACAGAAGCAAGTATGCTATCAGGCTGATGCTTGATAATAATTTTTTCAAGTGACTCTAAAGTAAGAGGCTCAAAATAAACATGATCTGCCACTGTTTTATCCGTCATAATTGTTGCCGGATTATTGTTGATTAAAATAATTTCTTTTCCCGCTTCTTTTAAAGTCATACATGCTTGAGTGCCTGCATAATCAAATTCAGCAGCTTGACCGATGACAATTGGACCTGATCCGATGACGAGCACCTTTTTAATTTCTTTTGTCTTTTGCATGTCGCTTCCTCCTTACTTAACTATGTCACCTAATTTGCTCACCACTTCATCAATTTGCTCATATGTGACGACTAATGGAGGTAACAAGCGTAAAACATGTGTGCCTGCACTTAATGTTAGTACACCTTGTTCAATCAACTCATTCACATACGGAGCGACTTCATTTTCACATTCTATTCCGACCATTAATCCCTTACCCCGAACTTCAACAACAGCTGGATGAGATGCAAATTTCTCTTTTAGTTGACTTATTAAGTAGTCACCTTTTTCACTGACTTCTTTTAAAAAGGATTCATTTGAAAGAGTTGTTAAAACAGCTTTAGACGCAGCCATACCGAGAGGATTTCCTCCAAATGTAGACCCATGACTTCCCGGGCCAAAAGCATCCTTGTATTTTGCTTTTGTTATCATCGCACCCACTGGCAGACCATTTCCCATTCCTTTAGCAACCGTAAAAATATCAGGCTCAAGTCCGTAATGCTCATAAGCATACTTTTTACCTGTTCGTCCCATACCTGTTTGAATTTCATCAATAATAAGTAAAATACCTGTGTCTGCTAATTCTTTTAAACCCTCAATAAAGTCCTCCTCTGCAGGAATCACTCCACCTTCTCCTTGAATCACTTCAAGCATAATTGCAGCTGTATTGTCATCAACTAATGCTTTAACACTTTCAATGTCGTTATAAACAGCATAATCAAACTTTTCAAGCATAGGTCCGAAACCTTCTTTTACCTTATCTTGACCTGTTGCCGCCATTGTAGCAAATGTACGTCCGTGAAAGGATTGCTTGAAGCTAATGATTTTCTCTTTTTGACTGACTTTACGTGCTAATTTAATGGCAGCTTCATTCGCTTCTGCTCCACTATTAGCAAAAAAAACAAAATCGCCAGCACTTTTTTCTGTTAAAAGTTTGGCAACCTCTTCTTGAATAGGCATATGATATAGATTTGAAACATGCCAATAATCATTGAGCTGTGCCTCAACTGCCTCTTTAACAGCGGGATGTTTATGACCTAAATTAACAACGCCGATTCCTGCACCAAAGTCTAAGTATTCCTTTCCATTCGTGTCAATTACCTTTAAGCCTTCCGCTTCTTTAATACTGACATTAAACCGACCATAAGTTGGTAAGATAGACATTTAAATGCTCCTTTTATTTTATAATTGTTGTTCCTTTTAATTTATTTTCACTTGTAAGATCAGAATGTTTTCCATCAACAATCTTGACCTGAATATCTTTAGTTAAACCATTTAAAGCCGCCTTTACTTTCGGTATCATTCCGTCATAAATAGTCCCTTCTTGAATTAAATCATTGATTTCAGCTTCACTGACTGTCTCTAACAATTCGCCCCGCTTCAAAATACCGGGCACATCTGTTACAAAAACTAACTGAGAGGCAGCAAGTGCTTTTGCAATTGCCCCAGCTGCTGAATCAGCGTTGACATTCAGACGTTTTCCATCTTGACTCAGTGCAAGAGGTGAGATGACTGGCACAATCCCTTGATCAGTCAAATCATTGATTAAATCAACATTAACGTCTTTAACTTCACCAACTAAACCATACTTATCTAAGTCGATCGCTTCAGCTGTAAGTAAATGATCATCTGTCCCTGCAAGACCTACCGCACGTAAGTTTGATTCGTTCACACGACGAGTTAGTGAAGAGTTTACCTTACCTGAGAGAACCATTTCGACAACATCAATAACCGATTCATTAGTATACCTGAGGCCGTCAACAAATTCCGTTTCAATTTCAAGCTTTTCTAAGATTGATTTAATCGCCGGGCCCCCTCCATGAACAATTACGATTTTATAGCCATCATCTTGAATCTTTTTAATGTTAGAAAAAAAAGCATCTGATAGATCATCTACTGAACTTCCACCACATTTTAATACGACCGTCTCTTGCACCTTATATTCTCCCTTCACGAGCGATAACTTGCATTTATTCTGACGTAATCATAAGTTAAATCACAACCCCACGCTCTAGCTTCACTTTTTCCGTTATTTAAATTAATTTCAAAGACAACCATTTCATTCTCTAAATATGCTGTTGCCTCTTCTTCACTAAAGTTTTGTGCTTCACTCTTTTTAAGTAAGGGAATATCCCCTACCTTCAAATCAATCATCTCCGGATCAAAATCCGCTTCACTATAGCCAATTGCCGCAATAATACGTCCCCAATTTGCGTCCGTTCCGAATACTGCCGTTTTAACAAGTGACGAGCCGACAATTGTTTTAGCAACGGCTTGTGCATCTTCAATTGACCTTGCACCTTTGACCTTTACTTCAATTAACTTAGTTGCACCTTCTCCATCACGTGCAATCATTTTTGATAAATCAGTATTAAGCTGTTTTAGAGCATCTAAAAATAAATTCCAATCAGCATGAGACTCCATTAAGACTTCCGTTTCTGCTGCTCCATTTGCCATCACAAGCACCATATCATTTGTTGATGTATCTCCATCCACTGTAATACAGTTATAGGTTTGATTAGTAATTTTTTTTAAGGCATGATTGAGTGCAAGTTTATCGACTGAGGCATCTGTTGTTATAAAACTAAGCATAGTCCCCATATTAGGCTCGATCATCCCAGAGCCCTTAGCAACACCTGTTAAAGTTACTTTCTTACCATCAATTAAGACTTCATATGAAACAACTTTAGTAAAGGTGTCCGTTGTTAAAATAGCTTCTGAAAAATCATGTAAAGCTGTTACTTCATCCTTTACTTCAAGTTTTGGAATGTGACTTGAGATTTTATCCATTGGCATTTCTAAACCAATAATTCCAGTTGAAGCAACAGCAACATGCTCTTTCTTCACACCCAAATGCTCAGCTGTAAGCTCTTGCATCTGAATGGCATCCATCATTCCCTGCTTTCCTGTACATGCATTTGCATTCCCACTATTAACAATAACTGCTTGTGTAACATTTGTTTTATTTAAAGTTTTTTGTGTTAATTTTAAGGGTTCGGCTTTTACCTTATTTAAGGTATAAACAGCCGCACTATTTGCTGGTATCTCGCTGTAAATAAGTCCTAAATCTTTTCTTGCCTTCTTAACACCTGAATGAAGGCCTGCATATTTAAACCCCTTCGGTAGTTTAAGTTCGTTTTGTGTTTGTTTATGGATGTAGTGTGTCATGTTCATTCTCCTTCATTTATGGGAAGACTGGCATTAAGTTAAGTCCAGTATTTTCATCTAACCCGAATAATTTATTCATATTTTGGACCGCTTGTCCAGATGCACCTTTAACTAAGTTATCAATCACTGACACAATCGTAATTCGTTTTGTGCGCGCGTCGTATGTTACGGATATATCGCAAAAATTAGAGCCACTTACTTCTTTTGTCGCCGCTTGTTCACCCGGTTTTCTTACTCGAACAAAGTAATTATCCGCATAGCTCTCTTTGAATAAACGGTACAAGCCTTCATCTGTTAAGTCTTGATTCGCTGTCACATAAATTGTCGATAAAATACCACGTGTCATTGGCACAAGATGAGGTGTAAAACTAACCGTTTCTATCTTATTGTTCCAACGCTTTAAACCTTGCTCAATTTCAGGTGTATGTTGATGTTGGTTTACTTTATATGCCTTTGTATTTTCATTTGTTTCAGAATAATGGTTAGCTTGAGATAAACCACGTCCTGCACCACTAACACCCGTCTTAGCATCGATAATGATTGAATCTTCTTTAATTAATTCATGATTAA
>JASLIE010000021.1 GCA_030152985.1 Bacillaceae bacterium | reverse complement strand
TTTAGTAGCAATCAATAACACAGACAAAACAGTCCAAGAATTAGAAGATGTTAGAATTGACTTGGGTGAAGTAAAAAACAAAGAAGTGATCATTGGTCAAAGTAATTTAGGTAGTCTAGAACCCCATCACGCTTACCCAATCATTATTGAACTGACAGAAGATGAGTTAGACAGTTTAGGAAATGTCGACTTTAATACAGTAGAAATCAATGATTATTCAGTTAAATATACTGATCAAAGTGTGTTTTGGAAATTTTATATCGTAAACTTAATTTTTAGTATTATTGCTTATAAATTAGGTTTCGCAAGAGAGCTTCCTTTATGGAAGTCCGTATTTGTCTATATCATGTTAGTTATTGGTGTGTTTGTTTTAACTATATTTAGTTTAATGGAATTACCAATTACCGAATCGCTCATTATAATTTCACTTGTCTTAGCGATTTATAGATATCGTATGCACCTTAGAAGAAAAAAGAAAAATGAAGCTTAATAAAAAAACATCCTTTTTTAATAAAAGGATGTTTTTTTATTCTTTTGAGCTATATAAATTAAAGTTACCTGTTGCGTGTCGTTTTAAAGTTTTATCAGTGATACGCTGATTGCAAGTCTTGCATAAATACATATGAGTTCTACGATTACGTAACATTTTTGCTTCAGTCGAGTCATCTTTAATCTCTTCGACTTTATCGCAAAGGACACATTTAACATTCATGGTTGTCACCTCAATTTATATGACAGTTATTTTTTTAATTCCTTTAATCGGCTTATCTCTGTTCGATCCGTCTGTAAAATAAAGGTGAACTGGACCTTCATCTGCTAAAGGTTTTCCTTTATCAGCAAACAGTAGGTAACTATTAAGCAACTGTTCTAAAGAAATTTCGACATCGCCCTTACTTGTTGTTAGAAGAACGCTTTTAGCGTCATCTTTAAATTCTGCTGATTCAACAAAAGATTTAATTGGCATGACGTATGTATTTTTTAAAATCTTTTCACGTTCAAACTTATTAATGCTTTTATTAATCGGTGGATTTATTTTTTGTTGATAAATCTCTTGATTAAATCTTTCAGCAGCACGTTTGAGTGAGTCGTCTTCCTTTGTTTCTTTTTTTTGAGTGAAAGCCTCTTCAAATAAAATTTTACGATCGTCAAAAATCCAAACTGATGCATCTAATGTTATAGGGAAGTTAACCTTTCCTCCTAATTGAATAATCAATGATTTCACCTCAATTAACATATTTTAAACTAATCATAGAATAACAGATTAAATCAGATAAATCACGGATTTCACTTAGATTAAATAAAATGCATGTACTATTTAAAAAAAGTGGGGTAAAATAAAGTTACTTAAAATAGATGAGGAGAAAAATAATGAGACATCATATTACTCAAGCAATCGGACTTTTACTTGTCGTTGGCGCACTTGTTTTTATCATAACTAAATGGTCAACCCCCTTATTTATCATTTTAGGAGCAATAATTCAATTAATCGGTATTGTGATTTCATTTCGTTTGTTGTTTGTTGATAAACGTGGAACAAACTCAAAAGTTGCTTGGATTTTAGTTATATTCATACTCCCTGTAATTGGTACTTTAATTTACTTAATGCTTGGAAGAAATCCGCAAACGAGACAATTTCAGCCTGCTCAAATTGCTGAAGTGAAAAAAATAATTGATAAAACGCATCAGAATATAGAACAACCAGGTAGAGATGCACCAGAACTTTCCATGAAGCTCGCTCATCTTACTGAAATTATGCCTTTGCCAGGTAATAAGATTGAAATCTTAACAAATGGTGATGCGACTTTTAAAGCGAAATTAGAAGCGCTCAGACAGGCTAAGGACCATATACATATTCAATATTATATTTATCGAATGGATGAAATTTCAACAGAAATTCGTGATATCTTAATCGAAAAATCAAAGCAAGGTGTAGAGGTTAGATTTTTATATGACGGTCTCGGTTCACATGCCTTAAAGGATGAGTTTCTAAAGCCGATGATTGATGCAAATGTGATGGTACGAGCATATGATCCGGTTTTTTCTCCTTGGGTTATTCGAACAGCTAATTTAAGAAATCACCGAAAAATCATTGTAGTAGATGGTCAAGTTGGCTTTACTGGGGGCCTAAATGTTGGTGAGGAATACAGGTCAAATACAGCTAATTTTCACTTTTGGCGTGATACCCACTTGAAAATCACTGGATTAGCTGTCAAAGAGCTTCAAGAATCATTTATTATTGATTGGGTATATGTTTTAAATAAAGAGGGTGCGGCAGAGCCGTTCATTAATGAGATCGGTTATCAGAAATATTTTTCACCGAGGCCTACAGGTGATGAATGGGCACAGGTTATTTATGGCGGTCCCTATGACGAGGAACGATTAGTAAGAGATTCAATGCTTGATTTAATTGATTCAGCTCAAGAATCAGTATGGTTACTCTCACCTTATTTTGTTCCAGATGATGAATCATTGGCAGTAATTAGACGTGTGGCAATGAGTGGTGTTGACGTTCGAATTATTTTACCTGGAAAAGGAGACCGTGGTATCTCATTTCATGGTAGTAATGCTTACATTGAAACAATGCTAAGTGCAGGTGCAAAAGTGTATGCTTACGATAAAGACTCATTTATTCATGCTAAACTTATGATTGTTGATGGTAACAGAGCTGCAATTGGAACGGCTAATTTTGACGTTAGAAGTTTCAGGTTAAATCATGAGCTAATGGTGTTTTTATACAATGAAACTGATGCAATAAAACATTTAATCAGTGACTTTAATCAAGACCTAACTGACAGTAATTTATATACTAAATCCGACATGGAAAACAAGCCTTTTACGATTCGCTTAAAAGAATCTTTATCTAGTTTACTCTCACCAATCTTATGATATTATTAATTTGCTTTATCTTCTTAATCAAGTTAATATTATAGTTAAGAGAATTTTAGGAAGTGTGGATGGAGGCGATATGCTTGATATCTCTAAATAATAAGCAACAAGAAGCGGCTTATGCATTATTAGAAGAAGACGCTCGTAAGATACTGCGCTTAATTGAGGTTCAAATAGATAACTTTATGATGCCACAGTGTCCTTTATATGAAGAGGTTCTTGATACACAGATGTTTGGTTTGTCTCGAGAAATCGATTTTGCTGTTCGTTTAGGATTAGTTGAAGAAGCAAAGGGAAAGGCGCTATTAGACAATCTTGAGAAAAAACTTAATGTATTACATGAATCAGCACAAAGCACATAAGTTAAATAGATTGGCATAATTTAAACTTTGCTTGCGAGCAAAGTTTTTTTATTTGTTAAGAGTTAGTTTCGCTCCTATGTTATAATGTAAATAATTAACCGAGGTAAGTTGTAGAGGTGAAAATATGAAAAAGATTTTTAATAACCATGATTACACACTGATGATACTTCCTATTTTATTAGGTGGTTTTGGTGTCGTTATGGTTTATAGTGCGAGTATGGTTACTGCTTCAGTAGCGGGATTAGGAAGCACTTATTTTTTGAAAAAGCAATTATTGTTTTTTGTTATAGGCATAATAATTTTTTTGTTCTTATCAAAATTTAAATATCAAAAATTACAAAGGTTTGATGGCTTAATCATTGGTGTGACGCTTCTCCTATTAGCCTCAGTCCTTTTCTTTGGTGAAACGATTAATAATGCAACACGAGCAATTCGAATAGGTAGTTTTAATTTCCAACCAGCAGAGTTTGCAAAACTTGGCTTAATTATTTATTTATCTTCGGTCTATGCTAAAAAAGAACATAAATTAAATAACTTAACCAAAGAAGCCTTACCGCCCTTAGGGTTAGTCGGATTCGCACTTGTTTTGATATTTTTTCAACCGGATTTAGGAACGATTGGGATCATCTTAACTGCAATTGCTGCAATTGTTATCAGTGCTGGATTACGTGTAAAACATCTACTAGGCTTAGCCTTACTTACAATTGCTGCAATTGGCTTATTAGCTCTGACAAAGTTAACTGATACACGAATAGGCAGATTTACCGGAGCTTATCGTCCATTTGAATCTCCAGAGGAAGAGGGCTTTCATTTAATTCAATCTTATTTAGCGATAGGCAATAGTGGACTTTCAGGTGAGGGATTAGGTAAAAGTGTTCAAAAGTTAGGCTATCTTTGGGGAGCACATACCGACTTTATTATGTCTATTATAGCTGAAGAGCTTGGGATAGTCGGAAGTATTTTAACCATTGGAATTTTAGCAGCAATTGTTTTAAGAGGATTGTATTTATCAACAAAAAGTGTTGATCGTTTTGGAACACTTTTAGCCATTGGAATTTCTACAATGATTGGTGCTCAAGCTTTGATTAATCTTGGTTCGATTAGTGGTATATTACCAATTACAGGGGTACCCTTACCGTTTATAAGTTACGGAGGTTCTTCGATTATTTTAATGTTTGCTGCGACAGGTATCTTGAATAATATAGCAAAACAAATAAATGAAAAAGATAACGAGCCTAATCCTTCAAATGAAAAAGCACCACCTGAAGAATTTATTCGATCTCGACCAGTCGTTTATCCAGGAGGAAAAACGTCTTAAAAAATGAAGGAGATTTATATGCAAATTAAAGTCATTTATGAAGACAATCACTTATTAGTTGTTGAAAAACCTATCAATATGTTAGTTCAAGAAGATCAGACTTCAGATCCTGATTTACTGACAGAATTGAAAGCTTATATAAAAACAAAGTATAATAAACCTGGAAATGTTTTTTTAAGTCTTGTTCACCGTCTTGATCGTCCAGTTGGTGGAGTTATAGTTTTTGCTAAAACATCTAAAGCAGCTGGGCGTTTATCAGACCAATTAAGGAGGCGAGTGATTGAACGTAAGTATCTTGTTGTTACAAGAGGTGTGATGAAAGAAAAAGAGGGTAGGCTTGTCGATCATTTATTAAAGGATCATCGACGTAACTATGTAAGTGTTGTTTCTAATAAAGTTAAAGGGAGTAAAGAAGCAAGATTAACTTATAAGACAATAGGAATAAAAAATAATCTCTCTTTATTAGAAGTTAAGCTTGAAACAGGTCGCTCACATCAAATTCGTGTTCAATTAGCTCATCTAGGTCATCCAATTTATGGCGATCAAAAATATGGGGAAGAGCTTAATCAAGTAGGGCAACAAATTGCTTTGTGGGCACATGAGTTAAGCTTTAAGCACCCAACGACCAAAGAAGTCATGACATTTAAAACAGATCCACCAACAGTATATCCATGGGATTTGTATTAAAAAAGGAAGCAAACACTTTAGTTTGCTTCCTTTTATTATTTTTGTTTAGCACTTCGTGAAGAAAGTAAGACGTAATAACTTAACATCCCGAAATAACATGTAATAACAAGTGCATGCATTAGAGCAACAAAAAGCGTAATATTAGCATCAATACCCAGGTTCGTTCCATTTATAATAACAAGTGCACCGAAGAGTACTTGTAAAATAATTAAACTTGTTGTAATAATCCAGCCCCAGTACATGATGCGACTATGTTTATAATTTTTAAGCACTTTAATTAAAAAGCTGATTGTCCAGATGAATAAAATAAGGGCTGCTAAGCGATGTCCCATTTGAACCCATTGAAAGAAATTGTATTCTCCGAAAGCAAATGGGGCAGTGTTGTCACAAAATGGCCAACTCGTACATACTAGACTCGCATCTGTATGACGAACGAGTGCGCCTGTATAAACGACACCGATTGTAAAAAGAGTAAGTAAATAAATTTCAATTCGATCTTTCTTTTCGATACAAAATTTGATGCAAACAAATTATTTATCGAAAAGAAAGATCGAATTGAAAT
>JASLIE010000240.1 GCA_030152985.1 Bacillaceae bacterium | reverse complement strand
CCTCTATTCGGAATTCCAGGTGCTATGAAAGACAACATCATGACTAAGGGAGTCCGTACGACATGTGCGAGTAATTTACTTAAAAACTTTGATGAACCCCTTTATGATGCTAAAATTGTCGAAAACTTAAAAAGAGATCAATCACAATTTATCGGTAAAGTAAATATGGATGAATTCGCAATGGGATCGACAACTGAAACATCAGCCTTTCACCCAACCTATAATCCATGGGATTTATCAAGGGTTCCAGGTGGGTCAAGTGGCGGCTCAGCAGCAGCTGTCGCAGCAGGAGAAGTAATGTATTCAATTGGAACAGATACAGGTGGCTCCATTAGACAGCCGGCAGCATTTTGTGGAGTTGTCGGAATGAAGCCGACTTACGGGCTTGTTTCACGTCACGGTGTCGTTGCATTTGCTCCATCATTTGATCAAGCAGGACCAATTACGCGGACAGTAGAAGATAATGCTTATGTACTTGAGTCAATCGCAGGTCATGATGAGAATGATTTAATGTCTTCAAATTCAGCGCCACAAAAATATAGAGACTCACTTGTCGAAGATGTAAAGGGCTTAAGAATTGCTGTCCCTTCAGAATTTATTGGCGAAGGTGTCGATGAAGAAGTTAGAGAAGCAGTGATGAATGCACTAAAAATGTATGAGTTACTTGGTGCAACATGGGAAGAGGTTTCTTTACCTCACTTAGAATATGCAGATGCAGCTTATTATTTAGTCGCAAATGCTGAAGGTTCATCAAGTCTTGCACGTTACGACGGTGTACGTTTTGGTCAGCGTGCAGAAAATCCAAAAGACATGATCGATATGCTGAAAGAATCGCGTGGTCAGGGCTTTGGTGCAGAAGTTAAGCGTCGTATTTTACTTGGAACGACTGTCTTAAGTTCAGGCTATAATGAAGACTTATTTCAGAAAGCACAGAAGGTTCGTACATTGATTAAATCTGATTTTGACACAGCATTTAAACAGTATGATGTGATTATGGGACCAACAACACCAACAGCAGCATATAAATTAAATGAGTCATTAAAAGATCCATTAACAATGTATATGAGTGATGTCCTAACTGTCCCAGCTAACTTAGCAGGACTTCCAGCTATTTCAGTCCCATGTGGCTTTTCAGAAGAAGGACTTCCTTTTGGCTTACAAATTATCGGCAAACATTTTGATGAAGCGACACTTTACCGTGCTGCTTATGCTTATGAAAAAGCAACAAATCATCATAAGAAACGTCCAGAATTAGGGGGGACCAACTAATGAAATATGAAACAGTTGTTGGAATTGAGGTCCACGTTGAACTTAAAACAAAATCAAAAATATTTAGTTCAAGTCCAAATGCATTTGGCGAGGAGCCGAACTCAAATGTAAATCCAAAAGATTTAGGATTTCCAGGTACGCTTCCGCTTTTAAACAAAGAAGCAGTTGATTATGGTATGAAAGCAGCGATGGCACTTAACTGTGACATTGCCTCGGAAACGGTATTTGACCGTAAACACTATTTTTATCCAGATAGTCCAGCAGCTTACCAAATTTCCCAAGATAAGCAACCTATTGGTGAAAATGGCTGGATTGATATCGAAGTCGATGGTGAAACAAAACGCATCGGAATCGAGCGAATTCATCTTGAAGAAGACGCAGGGAAACTGACGCATACAAGTGATGGATCACTTGTTGATTATAACCGTCAAGGAACGCCTCTGATTGAGATTGTATCTGAACCCGATATTCGTACACCAGATGAGGCTTATGCCTATTTAGAAAAACTCAAAAGTATTATTCAATACACAGGAGTTTCAGATGTTCGGATGGAAGAAGGTTCACTCAGAGCAGATGCTAATATTTCAATTCGCCCAGTTGGTCAAAAAGAATTTGGTACTAAAACAGAGCTTAAAAACTTAAACTCATTTGCTTTTGTGCGCGATGGTATTGCCTATGAAGAAAAACGTCAAGCAAAGGTGTTAGATGAAGGTGGCGTGATCGAACAAGAAACACGTCGTTATGATGATAAGAGTAAGAAATCAATTTTAATGCGAGTTAAAGGGGATGCGGATGACTATCGTTTCTTCCCAGACCCAGACATTCCGCCACTTCATATTGATGATGAGTGGAAAGAGCGGATTCGTAAGGAAATTCCGGAGTTACCAGACGCTCGTAAGGCACGTTATGTAAATGAACTTGATTTACCAGCATATGATGCAGAAGTGCTCACTGCAACAATCGAAATGGCAGACTTCTTTGAAGAGACCGTTCGTTTAGGTGCAGATGTTAAGCAAGCATCAAACTGGTTAATGGGTGACCTTTTAGGTTATATGAATAAACATTTAAAAGAATTACCGGAACTCCCAATTACACCAGAAGGTTTAGCAAAAATGATTTTACTCATTGAAGATGGAACAATTTCATCAAAAATTGCTAAACGTGTCTTCACATTCTTAGTAGAAGAGGGTGGCGATCCTGAGGAGTTTGTTAAAAAAGAAGGACTTGTTCAAATTTCAGATGAAGGTGAATTAACGAAAATTGTTAACACTGTCTTAGATGAAAATGAACAGTCAGTCACTGACTTTAAAGAAGGTAAAGGACGAGCTCTTGGCTTCTTAGTCGGACAAGTGATGAAAGCAACACAAGGACAAGCAAACCCACAACTTGTTAACAAGATTTTAAAAACAGAAATCGAGAAACGATAAAATATTCGAGGCTGCTTAACCAAGTGGCCTCGACTTTTGTCGTGAGGTAGGAGTGTTTATCATGAAAAAAGCTCGAATCATTTATAACCCCACATCAGGCCGTGAAACTTTTATAGAAGAGCTACCTCATGTGCTCATTAGATGTGAAGAAGCAGGCTATGAAACGTCAACACATGCAACAAGAGGTGCAGGTGATGCAAGTCGTGCCGCACAAGCAGCAGCAGAACGTGGTTTTGATCTGATTATTGCTGTTGGTGGTGACGGGACGATTAATGAGGTTGTAGACGGATTAGCTCATTTAGATAAGCGACCAGAAGTCGGGATTATAGCAGCAGGCACAACAAATGACTTTGCTCGTGCACTATCGATTCCAAAAGAAGTTGATAAGGCGCTTGAAATTATCTTGTATGGAGAGAGCATGGCCTTAGATATTGGACGGGTCAATGGCAAACATTTTATTAACATTGCAGGCGGGGGAGATTTAACTGAACTTACCTATGATGTCCCGCCTAAAATGAAGGCTGTTTTAGGCCAGCTTGCTTATTATTTAAAAGGCATTGAGATGTTGCCCTTTTTACATCCAGTAGATACACGGATTGAGATGGATGATGATGTTTTTGAAGGTGAAATCATGCTTTTTTTAGTAGCCAATACGAACTCGGTTGGCGGCTTTGAAAAGCTTGCGCCACGCGCTTTGATTAATGATGGATATTTTGATGTACTTATCTTAAAGAAAACAAATCTAGCTGAGTTTTTAAGACTTGCTACAGCTGCTCTACGTGGTGCCCATCTTAAGGATGATCAAATCATCTACCGCCAAGCAAGAAAGATTAGAGTGACACCAAAAGACCGTATGCAGCTTAATTTAGATGGTGAGTATGGCGGTCTACTTCCGGGAGTCATTGAAAACTTACAAGCACATATTGATTTTAAAGTATCTGATCGCTTTATTGAACATACCCGAAAACTTGAGGAAAAACGTGACTCAACTAGCTGAGTCACGTTTTTTTATGTTACACTAGGAAAAGAGAAATGAGGCAGGAAAATGACGACATATAAAGTAAATAAAAATGATGAATTAGAGGCAGAAGTAATTGATTTGACCCATGAGGGAAGTGGTGTCTGTAAGGTTGAAGACTATCCAATTTTTGTTCCCCATGCCTTACCAGGTGAAACAATCAAATTAAAAGTTGTTAAAACAAATAAACGATATGGATTTGGTAAGCTTTTAGAAGTGATTAGAGCAAGTAAGGAGCGCGTGACCCCTCCGTGTCCAGTTTACGGAAAGTGCGGAGGGTGTCAGTTACAGCACATGAGTCCTGGGCTCCAAAGTGAAATGAAAAAGTCACAAATCGAGCATCTCCTACAAAAAACAGCCCATTTACCCGATGTTGTTGTAAATGAGGTAGAGACCATGGAAAATCCGTGGCATTACCGAAATAAGGTACAGATGCCAGTCGGTGAAAAAGAAGGAAAAGTGATTACTGGTTTTTATCAAGCCCGCAGTCACCGAATTATTGATGACATGGATAATTGCTTAATCCAGCGAGAGATAAGTAATGACATTTTAAAAGAGATTCGACGACTAGCAAATGATTTTAAGATTCGTCCTTACGACGAAAAACGTCATGTAGGTGATTTACGCCACATCGTCATTCGAACAGGCTATCATAAAGATGAAGTGATGGTTACTTTTGTGACAAAATCAAATCAATTAAAAATGAGTAAGCAGATTGTTAAACAGTTAAGAGGTAAATTCCCACAAATCACATCGATTCAGCATAATGTCAATAAAAAACGAACGAATGTTGTCCTAGGTGACCAAACGACTGTTTTGTATGGTGAACCTTATCTGTATGATGAACTAGGTGATTTAACTTTTGCAATTTCACAAGCTTCATTTTATCAAGTTAACCCACCACAAACAGAAAAGCTCTATCACTATGTTTTAGATTATGCTGGTCTGACAGGTGAAGAAACAGTGATTGATGCTTACTGTGGTATTGGAACGATTAGCTTGTTTTTAGCAGAGAAGGCAAAGAAAGTCTACGGGATTGAAGTGATTGAAGCAGCCGTTGAAGACGCAAAAATGAACGCAAGAGAAAATAAGATTTCAAATGCAGAGTTTAGACTGGGCTTATCTGAGGAAGTCATGCTTGAAATGAAAGAAGAAGGCATTCAGCCAGATGTCATCGTTATTGACCCACCAAGAAAAGGAGCAGATCATATCCTTCTAGAGACAATGCTTGAAATGAATCCCGAAAAAATTATTTATGTCTCTTGTAACCCGGCAACACTTGCACGTGACCTTGTAACTTTAAAAGAAGCCTATGAACTTAAAGAAGTACAACCAGTCGATTTATTTCCACAAACACACCATATCGAAACAGTTGTATTACTCAGTCGAAAAAA
>JASLIE010000238.1 GCA_030152985.1 Bacillaceae bacterium | reverse complement strand
GCCCCAAGCTCCATTAATCCTTGATTAAAACTTGACGGATCCTCTTGGCTAATAATTTGTCTAATGACATCTTCAAAAAGTTTTCTTACACGTGCTTCGGATGTATTTTCACTAATCAGTAAGACTCTTGAAATCACCCGAAAGACATTGCCGTCAACAGCGGGCTCTGCTAGACCAAAAGCAATCGATGCAATCGCACCTCGTGTATAAGGACCAATTCCCTTTAAGTCACCTAATTCTTTTAAATTACGAGGCATCATACCTTCGTGTTTTGTTGCCACTACTTTGGCAGCTGCATGTAAATTTCTTGCACGTGAATAATAACCTAGACCTTCCCAATCTTTTAAAAGTTCTTGTTCACTTGCCGCTGCTAAATCGAAGGGGGTTGGATACTTTCTTTTAAATAAATTATAGTAAGGAAGCACTGTTTGGACTTGTGTTTGTTGTAACATGACTTCTGATATCCAAATTAGGTAAGGGTCTTTTGTTTCACGCCAAGGAAGATTTCGCTTGTTTTTTTGATACCACTCAATCAAATCAAGTTGAAATTTTTTTTCATTAAAGTTTTGTAATAATTCATTAGTCAAAGCAAGGCCTCCTTATGTTATAATTAAAGTTACTATAGTTAATTGGAGCGGGTGATAATAATGGATACAGGAACTCATATTGTAATGGGAATTGCCTTAGGTGGGCTTGCTACTTTAGACCCAGTTGTTGCAAATGACCCAACAATGTTTAATGCCGTACTTGTCGGAACAATTATCGGTTCACAAGCTCCAGATTTTGATACGATTTTAAAACTAAAAGATAATGCAACATACATACGAAACCACCGCGGAATCACTCATTCAATTCCTGCAATTATTCTTTGGGGCATACTCATCCCTTTAGTTATCTTTTTCTTTGTTCCTGAAGTCAATTTTCTTCATCTTTGGCTGTGGACTTTTTTAGCTGTTTTCTTACATGTTTTTGTCGATGTCTTTAATGCTTATGGTACTCAAGCCTTTAGACCTTTTTCACATAAGTGGATTGCTTACGGCTTCATTAATACATTTGATTCCTACATTTTTTCAGCACACATTATTGGAATCGTTGCCTGGACACTCGGTGCACCACCTGGACAAACTTTCTTAATTATCTATGCCATACTTATTCTCTACTACATTAAGCGTTTCATGGATAAGCGTGAGATTGTTCGAACAATTAATGAATATTTTGGTGAAACAGAATTTATCGCGACCTCGTCTACAATCAAACAAAATGATTGGCGTGTAGCAATTGCAACAAGTGACCGCTATTATGTCGGTACTGTTGAAAATGGGCATATCCAACTTTATGATGAATTTGAAAGGCTTCCGCTTCCTAAAAGTGAGCTGATTGAAATTGCAAAGACCGATCGGAATATTTCAGCCTTTCTTTCATTTTCACCTATTTATCGCTGGGAAATCCAGGAAAAAGAAACCTATACTAAAATCAGATTCACTGACCTTAGGTACCGAAATAAGGGCTATTACCCCTTTGTTGCAGTGGTTCAAATAGATGAAGAGAGAAAGATTTTAAACTCCTATACCGGTTGGATTTTCTCAGAACAAAAATTACAAAGCAAACTCTCCTTTGGTGATTAAAAAAGAGCAAAGTCATAACTTTGCTCTTTTATATTTCTTTACCTAATAATGAGATTGGCAAAGCTTCCTCTTTTTCTACTGTCTCACCAAGTAAGTTAACCCGATGACCCCAAGCCATCACCCCATCTAAATAGTTAATCTTAAAGGTATAACCCGGGTCCCCGGCGAGTTCATAAGACTTGCCAGGTTTAAAGTCTTCGGCATAAGACATATAAGACATGATCATTTGTATTTTACGTTCATTTACAGCAACTTCACTTAAATTCCCCATTTGTTCTGCTTTTTGCATTTTTTCTTTATATTTACCAAGTTCGCTTCTTAATTGTTCGATTGTTAAATCACTTAATCTAACTGACATCTTAATCATCTCCATCTTGAATATATTCTTCTAGATACTTATTAATCGCTTCAGTTTTGAATCCACGCTGGAAAAGTCCAGCTTTTACTTTATACTTAAGCTCAGCTCCTGAGTTTTTTCGAGCCAGCCGTCTATAAATTTTATTAGCATGATGAACGAGCGCTTCCCACTCTTCATCTTCATCTATATCGATCTGCACTTCATTCATGACCTCATTAATTACATCTGTTTCAAAGCCCTTACGCATTAAACTTAGTCTGATTTGTTCTTTTTGACGTTCTTTAGATTCTTTTTTACTTTGTTTAGCTCGTTTCGTGGCCTCTTTCATTGCTGCTTCAAACTGTTCGTTGAAACCTAGAAGTTCTAAGACCTCTTCAATCACTTTTTTATTAACACCTTTTTCATATAACTCTTGCTCAATCACTCGCGGTCCTTTTGACTTCTGTCTAATTCGTTCTTTAACAAAGCTCTCTGCGAAGCGGTAATCATCTAAATGTTTTTCACGAATCAGTCGGTGAAGAACTAACTCAATATGATCTTCTTCATCTTCTTTTCCTTTTAAATAATCCGCTACTTCTTTAACTGACCTTGGTCGGAGCCCTAAATAACGGATAGCTCTTGTGTATGTTTTTTGAAGTGATTCAGCAGTTAAAATATCAATCAAGCTGTCATCAGTTAATTTCTTTCCTTTTTTTAATTTGTATTTAACTAAAACATCTTCATCAACACTAAAGGAATAGCTATGAT
>JASLIE010000178.1 GCA_030152985.1 Bacillaceae bacterium | reverse complement strand
CTTTCCAACACTTGCTGTACTTGCTTTTTTCATCCCGTTACTTGGTATCGGTAAAATACCAGCAATTACGGCAAGTGTTGGAAAGGTCTGAAGAATTCCGACAAAGGAGATAACCTTATCTGCAATTTTAGGCACGCGTGTAAGTAAGATACCTAAGGGAACTGCTACAATAATACCCAACATAATAGCAGCAAATGAGATATAGAGGTGTTCAAAAGTCTTTAAGAGTAATTGATCACCATGACTTATTAAAAAGTTTTTCACAGGTCCTCACCCGCTTCATCAAATTCTCCCCAGATTGAATCATAAATAATATTAGCTAAACTTGCACGCGTCACAATACCTGTCAATTTCTCCTCTTCATTCACTACAGGGACATAACGATAACCTTGACGCAAGATTTTTCGGACAACATCTCGGAGTAAATCTGTTTCTTTAACTGAATAAATATTTGTTTCCATGACCTCTTTAATCGGCTTATCTGACTTTTTATATTCATCGATTGTTTCAAGATCTAAAAATCCTTTAAAGCTATTTGATTCATCGACCACAAGTAAAGAGTCTACTTTACGCTTAACAATGATTTCAAGTGCTTCAGAGATTGTTGCTGTCTGATTAATGACAACCGGGTCTTTATTCATCATTTGACTCACAGTTTTGAGTGGTGTTCTTGGTTGAATTAAACGATGTTTACCTATAAACTCCTCAACAAATGTATTGGCAGGTTCACGTAAGATTTCATCGGGTGTTCCGACTTGTACAATCTCTCCTGCACGTAAAATGACAATTCGGTCAGCTAATTTTAAAGCTTCATCCATATCATGCGTGACAAAGATAATGGTTTTACCTAAACGACTTTGTAAATCTTTAAACTCATCCTGTAAGCCGTCACGTGTAATAGGGTCTAGCGCACCAAAAGGTTCATCCATTAAGATTAATGGCGGATCTGCTGCAAGCGCTCTTAAAACACCAATTCTTTGTTGTTGTCCACCGCTTAGCTCAGCTGGATAACTATCTAAATATTTTTTATCCATATTCACAAGCTCAATCAGCTCTTCTGCTTTTTTATCTTGCTTTTCTTTTGGCCATTTTAACAGGCGTGGAACAAGCGCAATGTTTTCTCGTATTGTCATATGAGGGAGTAAACCTATTTGTTGAATGACATAACCAATTGACCGACGTAATTCAACGATATTAAAGTCTTTAATATTTTTTCCTTTAATAAATATATTTCCCTCCGTCATCTCAATCAGACGATTGACCATTTTCATTGTTGTTGTTTTTCCACAACCACTTGGTCCAATAAAAGCAATAAACTCTCCTTCTTTAACGTGTAGATTTAAATCATTAACCGCAACATTCCCACCTTCATAAACCTTTTTTACATGTTCAAATTTTATCACATTGCATTCCTCCACCGCTTCATTTTTAGATATACATTTAAGTATAGATGAATCAAGCTTGTCTTTAAAATTCCATAATTTAACGTATTAAGGTATATCATTACTTAATTCGGCATTACTCTTTATGAATTATGTCTAATCAGCCCTTTCCGTCGTCTTACTTCGTTTTCGTCACATTTCCCCTTCTTTTTTTATAATTTTCAGTTATTTGAAATTAGAATATGATATAATTAAGAAGTTATAAGAAAGGGAGATATCTATATGACAAAGATGAAAACGCTACCTGTTCCTAAACTTTCTGACACAAAAGATGAATTAATTCAGTGGGTTAAACCATTTCTTTCACCGAATGAGTTTAAAGCTGCATCAAAAGAGATTGAACATTTCTTCACTCATTCAACCGAAGGGGAAAAACTTCAAAATAAACTACTTACATGGAATGATGAAACAGAAATAAACTGGCTAAGCCCACTTTGGAATGAATCCTATCTTTCCTACCCTGATAAGTTACACTTAGGTTTAAGTTACCACATGGTGTTGAAAAATAAACATTTTATTCAGAAAAATCAGACAGAACTTATCGCAGACCTCTTACAAAGAGCTACAGCTTACTATCATTTTTTAATTGATTCAAGCCAATTAGTGGGACAACAAGCTAAACTATTTAAAGCAACACGCATTCCTAATGAGCCAAATGACACTTACTTTATTGGTGAACCATCAAAAAAGAATAATTACGTCATATTTAGTTATCATAATATCCATTATAAAATTTTTGTATCTGATCAAGTCGGAGATTTAATTCAAACAGAGCACTTGATTCAACAAATTAAAGAAATTAAACAGACTAAAAATCAAGCTGATTTTTCAATTAATTACTTAAGCAGTACGAACCGAGCTCAAGCTTTTAAACTTTACCAAGAAATTAAAATAGATAATCAAGCAGCTTTAGATAATATTAATAACGCCTTATTCTTCTTTCATTTAGATAGAACGAGTCAAACGAGTTTAGAGACACTTAAATCAAGCTTTTTAAATGCAGAAGATAAATACTACGATAAAACATTACAGTTTGGTATAAGCAAAAACAATCATATTAGTCTGAGCGTCGAACATACTTATGTGGACGCGACAACACTACTTCCTTTAATTGATTATCTATATGAAACTGAAATTGATACTGACTCAATCAGTAAGCAGACACCTAACTACCAAACACTTTCCTACACACTTTCTAAAGACATTATCCAATCTCTTACTCAAATTAAAGAAGTAAATAAATCAGATCTTAAGCTCTTTCAAGTGAACGAACTTAAACTAAAAGAAGTAAACGCTTCTAAAATAAAAGCTGCTGCTTTCAGTCCAGATGCTTTTTTTCAAATGGCCTTACAAATCGCTCAATACAAAACATTTAACAAAATTAAAAGTACATATGAGCCTGTCGCTATGACGGATTATTTAGGTGGTCGTACCGAGTGCATCCGCCCTGTGACAAATGAGTCTGTCGAACTGACTAGGCGTTATGTTAAAGAAGCATCAGATGACTTAATTTTAGAACAAATGAAGCAAGCAGCAGCCGAACATAAAAGACGAATTATTAAATGTTTAAATGGACAGGGTGTCGAGCGTCATCTTTTTGCTTTAGAAGCAATGTATGATCGCTACTCAGACGAGCTTGAGCTTAAAGTTAAACCAGACGTATTTTCAAATAATGGTGTTAAACAATTAACTAAAGATTTTATTTCAACAACAAACGTTACACATAAGTGGATAGATGGCTTTATTTTCGGTCCTGTTATTGAAGGCGGATTTGGTCTTTACTACTCGCTTTTAGACGATGAAATTACTGTTAATATTTCATCTGAAAAATCAAATTCAAGTGATAAACTGATTAAAGAGCTTGAAAATGCATTAGTTAATTTACTTAAAATAGCAAATAAAAGCAGCTCTTAAAATTAAGAGCTGCTTTTATTTCATATAGCTATCATAAAGATAAATTAAACGAGATTTTTTTTCCGTATATTCATATTTATCTTTCTCTAATTGGTCTGTTTTTCCTTGGTATTCAGAATCATACTTTAAATACCACTTGATTTGGTCTTCTCTAATAATGTCTTCTTCTTTGGAATGAAGCTCCAGTATATCTGCATATAGATCGTTTAAAATAATGTCTGTTTGAGTAATTTCTTGACTCAAAACTTTATTAAATTCATTTGAATCTGCTATTTTATTTAATTTCTTCTCGTTTTGTTTAAGTTTATCTAATTCAGCTTGATATATTTTTTTCTTTTCAGCAAGTTTTATTTCTTTCTTTTCTTTTTCAAGCTTCTTCTGATGACGTCCGACTTCAATATTAAATTGAGCTTTTAAACGATTGAGCTCACTGTCATATTCTGCATATCGGTCATCAAGCAAAAGTTTTTCAATCAGCATTTCAGCTTCAACAAAGTTAGCCTTTTGAATTAAGCTTTCTAAATCCTTTTCAGCCTTGATGAGCTCTTTTTGAATGCTTTGATCCCTTTTCATCCTTGCTTTAATTGAATCGATATCTTTCATAATAGACGGATGAACTGAATCAAGTTTTGCAAATTCATCAATTGTTTGCTCTACCTTTTCCCAATCTTTATTTTTCCCCGCTTCTTCTAACTGTTTTAATAAATCT
>JASLIE010000175.1 GCA_030152985.1 Bacillaceae bacterium | reverse complement strand
CTACGAGGTAGTATGGATGCGTCGGAATACAAACATGTTGTGTTAGGATTACTTTTTCTGAAATATGTTTCAGATTCATTTGAGGAACTATATGAACAATTAAAAGAAGAAGAGTGGGCAGACCCGGAAGATAAGGATGAATATTTAGCAGAAAATATATTCTGGATACCAAAAGAGGCGCGCTGGTCGCATATTAAAGAAAATGCAAAACAACCGGAAATTGGTCAAATTATTGATGAAGCAATGATTGCCATTGAAAAAGAAAAGTAAGCGTCAAAGCATACCCACCTTCTACCTTCAATATTGTTCTGTCATAATGGATACAGGATACAGATCAACATTGGAGGTTATGTGATGAACAAAACGAATAAACAAACTTTATGGGAGGAACGATTAATAGACTGGGAGAAAAGTGGCTTAAGTAAAAGGCAGTGGTGCAGGGAAAATAATATTACAGAACATCAATTTTATTATTGGATGAAAAGAATAAATGAATATGATCCTGAAAGCCATGATGATAATAATTGCACCAGTTGGCAATCAGTTGAACTTATTAATCGTCCGGTGGACGAATTAAAAGGTTCACTTGTTGTTCATGTGGAAGGTTTCAAAGTTACGGTGCACAATAATACGGATTTACATCTCCTATCTAATGTATTAAGGGTGTTGCGCTCTTGTTAATCAATGTAGATGTTAAACACGTATACTTAGCGAAAGGAACTACCGACTTACGTAAATCAATTGACGGACTTGCCGCAATCGTAACTGAAAGTTTTTCTTTAGATCCCTTCTCATCAAGTTTATTTGTATTTTGTAATAGAAATAGGGATAAATTGAAAATTCTTTATTGGGAACATAATGGTTTTTGGTTATATTACCGAAGACTTGAGCGCGGAACGTTTAGATGGCCTTCTAAAGATGATTCATCTTCAGCGATGCAAATTACGCACCGACAATTAAGGTGGCTTTTAGACGGGCTTTCAATTAATCAAAGGAATTCCCATAAGAAGGTAAATGCGTCAATAGTTTTATGAAGGTTGGGAATAATCATTAAATTTGACTACCCATGTCGGATTTTTTGTTGTATAATAATTACATCATGAAAACTAAAACAACACAAAATAAGACAATTGAATACTATAAAGATCGAACTTTAAAATTGGAACATGAAGTTGCTGAATTAGACGCGAAGCTAAAATGGTATGAAGAACAATTTCGTTTATTGCAAAAACAAAAATATGGTGCTTCGAGTGAAAAAACAAACGATGATCAATTAAGTTTTTCACTATTTAATGAAGCCGAAGATACAGCTGATTTAAATGTTGAAGAACCCGAATTAGATACCATTACATATAAACGGAAAAAGGTTCACAGAACCCGAAAAGAGCTGATGAAAAACTTGCCTACTGAAACCAAGGAATATACCTTGACACCAGAGGAGCAGGTTTGTTCGGCGTGCGGTAATGATACTCACCAAATGAGTACAGAAATCCGAAAGGAACTTGTCGTTATCCCAGCAGAAGTAAAGGTAATTGAACATGTTCGTCATGTATATGCGTGCCGTCAATGTGAGCGTGAAGGTACTGAGACACCAATAGTGACAGCACCTATGCCTGCACCAGTGTTTCCCAAAAGTTATGCTTCTCCTTCATTAGTAGCTTATATCATGAATCAAAAATATGTTGATAGTTTGCCTTTATACCGACAGGAAAATCAGCTAAGGTTACTTGGCATTCATTTATCCCGCCAAACATTATCCAATTGGGTTGTTGAAGGAGCAAATCGGTGGCTATCACATATTTATGAACGTATGAGGGGCTCCCTTCTGAAAGAAGAAATTCTTCATGCCGATGAAACAACACTTCAGGTGTTAAAAGAACCAGGTCGTCCGGCAACGACAAAGTCGTATATGTGGTTATATCGAAACGGTCGTGGTAGACCGCCTAATATATTATTTGAATATCAACGCACTCGTGCAAGCAAACATCCGAAGAAGTTTTTAGGCGATTTCAACGGATACCTGCATGTAGATGGTTACAGTGGATATCACAATATACCTAGTGTAACCCTATCAGGATGCTGGAGTCATGCCCGACGAAAATTCGACGAGGCATTAAAAGCATTGCCAAAGGACGCAGAAGAATCAAAAGTTACTACTGCAGAGGGATTACATTTTTGCAATCAACTTTTCGAAATAGAACGTAAAATTGGCGATGTTACACCTGATGAACGTTATAAATTAAGACAAGAGCGCAGTCAACCAGTGTTGAATGCCTTTTCGGCATGGCTTAAAGACAAAGCGCCAAAAGTTCTGCCAAAGAGTGGACTGGGTCAAGCAATAAACTATTGCCGTAAACAATGGAATAAACTGACTGTGTTTTTAGAAGATGGCCGGTTAGAAATAGATAATAATCGTGCGGAACGCACTATCAAACCGTTTGTTATTGGAAGGAAAAACTTTTTGTTTAGCAACACTTCAAAAGGGGCACAAGCCAGTGCTATTGTTTACAGTGTTGTACAAACCGCGAAAGAAAATGGATTAATTCCGTTTGAATATTTGAAGTACCTGTTTGAGCAACTGCCAAACATCGATATTAAAGATGAGGAAAAACTTGATCAGCTTTTACCATGGTCAACGACCATTCCATCACATTGTCAAAGTCCAAAATAAAATTATAAATCTAGTATACATAGGCCCACACCAAAATAGTAGGTGTGGGCCTTTTGACGCTTACTATTGCTTAAACATATTGGGGAATGCCCGCTTAAACTGATCCGCAATTCCCTTTCCCATGACACCAACTGTATTCACTGTATTTACATGTGCCTCTGCGCAATCTTCC
>JASLIE010000170.1 GCA_030152985.1 Bacillaceae bacterium | reverse complement strand
CTTCGTTTGAGTTGTCAGGTCACGCTTGTAGTGGTCCTTACGGATATGACTTAGTTTGTGCTGCAGTCTCTGCAGTCTCATTTGGCTCTGTTAATGCAGCGCTTAAGCTCGAGGATGCAGATTTAGAGATTGATCAATCAGGAGACGGCGGCTTCTTATCTGTTGTTCTTCCTGATAATGTAAATCAACAAAGTAGAAGAAATTTAAATTTGATTTTTGAAGCAATGTTAGTTTCATTGCAAACAATAGAAAGTGAATATGCTGATCATATTCAAATCATAGAAAATTAAGGAGGTGCCCAAGATGTTAAAATTAGACTTACAGTTCTTTGCTACTAAAAAAGGAGCAGGAAGTACACGAAACGGTCGTGATTCACACTCAAAACGTTTAGGAGCAAAGCGTGCAGACGGTCAGTTTGTAACAGGGGGCTCTATTTTATATCGCCAGCGCGGTACAAAGGTCTACCCAGGTGAAAACGTAGGACGAGGCAAGGATGATACATTATTTGCTAAGGTTGACGGAATCGTTAAGTTTGAAGCTAATGGTCGCAACAGTAAAAAAGTAAGTGTCTATCCAGAGGCTGTCGAAGCATAAATATTTTAAACTCCAATCCAAATCTGGTTGGAGTTTTTTTATTAGAAAGAATAGAGGTGATTAAATGTTTATAGATGAGGTTAAGGTTTACCTAAAAGCAGGTGATGGTGGTGATGGATTAGTCGCATTCCGTAGAGAAAAGTATGTTCCAAAGGGTGGTCCCGCAGGTGGAGATGGGGGGAACGGTGGCGACATTATATTTAAGGTAAATGAAGGTCTATCAACTTTAATGGACTTTAGATATAATAAGCATTTTAAAGCCAAACGTGGTGAAAATGGTTTGAGTAAGGGAATGCATGGAAAAGATGCTGAACCTTTGATTGTAGAAGTACCACCAGGAACAATTGTGTTTGATGAGGATACAAATGAAACGATTGCTGATTTAACTGAAAATGAACAGACTCAAATTATCGCTCAAGGTGGGCGTGGTGGGCGTGGAAATATAAAGTTTACCTCGGCTCGAAATCCTGCGCCAAATATAGCTGAAAACGGGGAGATTGGCCAAGAACGAAATATTCGCGTAGAACTTAAAGTTATGGCAGATGTCGGCTTGGTAGGATTTCCAAGTGTTGGTAAATCAACCTTGCTTTCAGTTGTGAGTGCAGCACGTCCTAAAATTGCTGATTATCCCTTTACAACCCTACAACCAAACTTAGGAGTTGTTTCAATTCCAGATGGTAGAAGCTTTGTCATGGCAGACTTACCAGGCTTAATTGAAGGAGCTTCAGAAGGAGTTGGTTTAGGATTTCAGTTTTTAAAACATGTTGAAAGAACGAGACTTCTTGTTCATGTTATTGATATCTCACCGCTTGATCAAAGAGATCCATTTGAAGATTATAAAAAGATTAATCAAGAGCTCTTAAGTTATGGGGAACATCTAATGGATAAACCACAAATTCTTGTTGCAAATAAAATGGATATGCCAGGAGCAGATGAACGCTTAAGTTCATTTAAAGAAAACTTATCAGAAGAAATAGAGGTCATAGCTGTGTCAACTTTAACACAAGAGGGCATAGATGAATTGCTTTACCAAATAGCAGACCGTTTAGAAACATTGCCAGCGGTTGTCTTAGATGATGAAAAAGTTGAGTATAGATTTGAAAAGGAAGAAAGCCCATTTGTAATTACACGTGCAGATGATGGTGCTTTTATTTTATCAGGCCATGAGGTAGAGCGTATCTTTTTAGCAACTGACTTCAGTTATGACGAATCAGCCCAACGATTTGCCCGTCAAATCCGTCGCTTAGGAGTAGATGATGCACTTAGAAAACGTGGTGCTAAGGATGGAAGTCTTGTTCGGATCTTAGATTTTGAATTTGAGTTTATCGAATAAAAGTTATGGTTAGCTAAATGAATTTACATTTGATAGGATAGAGTATTATAAGTGTTTATTTTAAGGGGGAACAAAAGTGTCTGTGAAAATAGGGTATTTAGGGCCTAAAGGAACATTTACAAAGTTAGCAGCAGATATTGCATTCAATGGAGGAGAAAAAATAAATTTTACTACGATTCCTCAAACGATTGATGCTGTCAAAAACGGGATCGTTGATATAGGAGTTGTACCGATTGAAAATGCAATTGAAGGAACGGTTCATTTAACAATTGATTATTTAGTTCATGCTGTTAGATTACCTATTGTTGCAGAACTTGTTGTTCCAATTGAACAAAATTTATTAGTGCTTCCATCATTTGAAGGTGAAATTACAGATTTAACCCATGTATACTCGCATCGCCATGCCATTGCACAGTGTCAACAATTTTTACACAGTGATATGCCGAACACTCAAATTGAGTACTCAGATTCGACGGGAAGTGCAGCCGAAATTGTGAGTAAAAGTACTGATGCCATTGCAGCAATTGGTAATACTCTAGCTGCTCAAGAATACGGTTTAAAAGTAAAGAAATCAAATATTCATGATTA